>JACQDU010000406.1 GCA_016200955.1 bacterium | reverse complement strand
TCTGGCGGGGTCAGGCCTCTTGCCGCGGCTTCTCTGAGCGAAGGAACTCGGCTCCTCCCAGGGCATGAGCTTCGCAACGCAACATTGAGGTCCATGGACGCGACGATGAGCTTCATCGACGCAACATTGAGCTCCATGAACGCGCCGATGAGCTCCATGAGCGCGACGACGAGCTTCATCGACGCGATGATGAGCTCCATGAACGCGATGATGAGCTTCATCAACGCGCCGATGAGCTCCATGAACGCGACAATGAGCTCCAAGAACGCGCTGATGAGCTTCAAGAACGCGCTGATGAGCTTCATCATCGCGACGTATCGCTTACATCGTTGCCGTAAGAGTCTGATTCCCGGCCCGTTTCCAACGGGCCCGGAAACCGTCGCGCGCGCCTCGTGACGTCGTTCGCGCTGGAGCCCAGCGTCACACGCAACGCGTCAGCGATCGCTGCTCGCGCGGGAAGCATCTCGAGTTTCCCGAACGGCGACCGAACTTCAGCTCGCGGGTCTCACCGGAGGAGACGGCTGCGAGGCGTAGGCCTTGAGCTTGTTGTAGAGCGTGGCCGTCGTGACCCCGAGGATCCGCGCGGCGCGCATCTTGTTCCCTTGCGTGTACTCGAGGACCTTCAGGATGTGCCGCCGCTCGAGCTCGGCGAGAGCGATCGGCTGATCGGCCTCGGCCGCGCCCGACTCTCCCTCGGCGGGAGCCGCCTGAGCCTCGGCGCCCGCTCGGACCTCGCCCGGAAGGTCCTCGGACGAGAGGACGCTCCCCTCGGAGAGGATCGCCATGCGCTCGACCGCGTTCCTGAGCTCGCGCACGTTCCCGGGCCACGGATACCGCGTGAGGAGCTCGAGCGCCTCGGGCGAGACCTCGATCGACTTCCCGTGGAGCTTCAAGAAGTGCTGGACGAGGAGCGGGATGTCTTCTTTTCTCTCCGAGAGGACGGGGAGCTCGATCGAGAGGACGTTGAGCCTGTAGTAGAGATCGTCGCGGAAGCGCCCCTTGTCGATCTCGGCCTTGAGGTCGCGGTTCGTCGCGGCGACGACGCGCACGTCCGCTCGGAGGGCCGCGTCGCCGCCGACGCGCCGGAACTCGCCCGTCTCGAGGACTCGCAGGAGCTTTGCCTGGAAGTCGGTCCCGGTCTCTCCGATCTCGTCCAGGAAGAGCGTCCCTCCCTGCGCGAGCTCGAACAGGCCGCGGCGGCGCTTCTGCGCTCCAGTGAAGGCGCCGGCTTCGTGGCCGAACAGCTCGCTCTCGAGGAGAGAGGCCGTGACGCTCGCGCAGTTGATCGCGACGAACGGCCGGGCCGCGCGCGTCGAGAGGCGGTGGATCGCTCGCGCGACGATCTCCTTCCCGGTGCCCGAGCGCCCGAGGAGGAGGACGGTCGAGCTCGTCGGGCCGATCTTCTCGACGAGCCTCTCGACCTTCTGCCAGGCCTTCGACGCTCCCACGACCTCCGTCCCGCTCGCCGTCTCGCGGCGCAGGAGGAGGTTCTCGCGCCTCACGTGGGCCTTCTCGCTCGCCGAGCGCACGAAGGCCGCGAGCTCCGCGACCTTCACTGGCTTCGTGAGGTAGTGGTAGGCGCCGCCCCGGATCGCCTCGATCGCCTGGTCGATCGTCCCGTGCCCCGTGAGGACGATCACCTCCGTGAGGTCGCCCTCGCGCTCCTTCACGCGCTTGAGCAGCTCGAGCCCGCTCATGCCCGGCATGCGCACGTCGGAGACGACGACCGGATACTGATCGCGGTCGAGGAGCCGGAGCCCTTCTTCCCCGTCCTTCGCCGGGATGGCCTCGATGTCCTTCCGCGCCAGCTCGCGGACGAGGAGCCCCCTCAGCCCGTCGTCGTCGTCGACGATCAGGACGCGCTCCTTCGTGGATTCCGTCGAGGACACACCAGGAGAGGCGGCGCTCGGGGTGCTCATGGTCGCGCTCCTCCCGTGTGCGCGACGGACTCACTTGTCACTGGGCACTGGTCACTGGTCACGGGGCATTGGCGCCACGGCAAACGCCCAGTGCCCGGTGCCCGGTGCCTAGTGATGACGTTGCCGCGCATCCGCTCGAGCTCGCTCATTGTAGTCCGGCCTTGAGCGGCAGCTCGATCGCGAACGTCGCCCCTCTCCCGAGCCCCTCGCTCGAAGCGCGCAGGCGCCCTCCGTGCCGCTCGCAGGCGCCGTAAGCGAGGGCGAGACCGAGGCCCGTCCCCTGCCCGGGAGGTTTCGTCGTGAAGAACGGCTCGAAGAGGCGGTCGAGGTTCTCTCGCTCGATCCCGGCTCCCGTGTCTCTCACGAGGAGGACGGCGAGCGCGCCGCCCGGCTCCTCGCGGCGCTCGGCGCTCACGAAGACTCGCCCGCCGTTCTTCTCCGTGGCGTCGAGAGCGTTGAAGATCAGGTTCAGCACGGCTTCCTTGAGCTCGTCCTCGTCTCCCGTGAGCTCGAGCGAGGCCCCGTCGAGGCCGCTCGCGTCGATCGGTCGCTCCTTCGCGCGAGGGTCGAGCGCGGCGAGCGCGACCGCGTCCCGGGCGACGAGCGCGAGGTCGAGCGCCTCGCGCCTCGCCGGCGCTCCGGTCGCCCCGCCGCCTCGCGAGAAGTCGAGGAGCCTCCGGACGAGGCGCTTCAGGCGATAGGCCTCGCCCTCGATCTGCTCGAGGTATGCCGGGAAGTCCTGGAAGCCGGGGACCCGCGCCAGCTCCTCGTCGTTCTTCGCCCGATCGCGGAGGCCCTCGGCCGACGCCGCGATCACGGCGAGCGGGTTCGAGACCTCGTGCGCCACGCCCGCGGCGAGGCGGCCCACGGCGGCGAGCTTCCTCTCCCGCGCGAGGTCGGCCTCGCGGCGGCGGAGCGCTTCCGTTCTCTCCCGGACCTGGTCCTCGAGGCCCTGGTAGACCTCGCGGAGCTGGCGCGTCATCTCGTTGAAGGCCGCCGAGAGCTCGCCGATCTCGTCCCTCGACTTGACCGGCACGGAGACCTCGAATTTCCCGCGCGAGACCGCTCGCGCGGCCGCGAGGAGCCCGAGGATCGGCTGCGCCGTCACTCCCGAGAGCACGAACGCCGCGGCCACCGTGAGCACGAGCGCGAGGAGGACGCCTGTCGCGACGAGGCGGATCGCGTTCTCGTCCGTGCGCCGCGCGATCGCGAAGACCTCGCGCCGCGCCTCCTGCGCGACGGGCTCGAGAGCGTCCTGCGCCGCGCGCGGGCCCGGGCCCGCGTTCCCGCGCACGAGGCCGATCTGCTCCCACGCCTGCCGCGCGCGCTTACCCTCGGGCGTGAAAGGCGCCCGGGCCCCTGCCTCCGCGGCCACGGGGATGAGGGCGTGCATGGCCGCGAGATACTCGAGCACGGCGTCCTCGGTGCGCGTGACGGCGCGGGAAGCCTCGCTCTCTTTCGTGCGCCGCTCGAGCGACCGGCAGAGCACGAGCGCGCGTTCCGCGTGGACGAGGTCGCGCGCGCGCGCGCGGTTCACCTCGAGCGCCTGCGGGTCGGGCAAGAGGAGGAGCTCGACGATCACCTGGCTCCTCAGGTCCTCCGCCTGCGTGTAGCGATCGAGGTTGTCGACCTCCTGCCCGATCGAGCGCAGCTCCGACGACGCGCGGATGCTCTGGACGAACAGGAAGACAGGCGAGAGGAGGAAGGCGAACAGGAGCTTCGTGCGGAGCCGCATCGGCTCTCCCGCGGCGGGACGCCGGAGGCGCGGTTCTACGCGCGCTCCCGCCCGGGGTCAAGTCACGCGAGGGCGTGAAGCGTCGCAAGACCCGGTTACCATCCCCCATGAGAGGCGTGCGTGCACGTAGGAGTCCTCGACTTACTCGTCTTCCTCGCGTTCGTCGCCTCCGTGATCGCGCACGAGGTCGCGCACGGGTGGGTCGCGCTCAAGTGCGGCGACCCGACCGCGAAGATGGCCGGGAGGCTCACGGCGAACCCGATCCCTCACATCGATCCCTGGATGACGATCGCCGTGCCACTCCTCATGTATCTCAGCACCGCGGGCCTCGCCCACCCGTTCCTGATAGGCGCGGCGAACCCGGTCCCCGTGACGGAGTCGAACCTGAGGCATATGCCGCGCGATTCGATCCTGGTCTCGCTCGCGGGCGTGACCGTGAACTTCCTGATCGCGCTCCTCTGCGCCGGCGTCTTCCACGTCCTCGCGCTCATCGGTCCGACCGTGTCGGATTCGATGGCCGGTGACTTCTTCCTGAGCGTCGGGGCCGTGAACCTGTGGCTGTTCATCTTCAACCTGATCCCGATCCCGCCACTCGACGGGTCGCACGTCTTCCGCCTCTTCCTGAAGGGAGAGGCGCGCCGGACCTACGAGGGGATCGGGGTCTACGGTTTCCTCGTCCTCATCGTCTTCCTGAACCTCCCGGGAGTCGGCTACGTCCTCGCGAAGATCACGGATATCTTCGTCGCGGCCCTCTTCACGCCGGTCCTCGCCGCGCACTGACCAGCGAGAGGGCTACGATTCGTCCGCGCCGAAGCTGAACCCCGCGAGCAGTTCGACGGCGCGCTTCGAGACGTAGCGCATGGTCCCTCTCGCGCGCGCGGCGAGCTTGCCCTCGGCATCGAGCACGTCCGCCCGGACGTGAGCCTCGCGCGCATCGTCCTTCTCGACGGTCCCCGTGACGACGACCTTCGTCCCGCAGAAGATCGGCCCGAGGAGCTCGATGTCGATGCGAGTCGTCATGCCGAGCTTTCCCAGGAGGCCGAAGATCGCCCAGCCGAACGCCTCGTCGATCATCGCCGCGGTGACGCCGCCGTGGACGATCTTCCCGTAGCCGCCGTGCTCGGGCGCCGGGACGAAGTCCGCGCTCACGCGGTCGCCGTCCTTCCAGAAGACGAGCCCGAGCCCGCGGGCGTTGTCGCTGCCGCAGCCGTAACAGTGAGAGAACTTGCCGGGCTTCTCGAGGAGCTGTCGAGCCATGTTCCTCCCTGGAAGACGTCAGTCGCCGCGCCAGAGGCTCCGCGAGGAGCCGTCGGGCTTCACGGCGAACGCCTCGGTCGTTCCGCCGCTCCTGTGGATGCGCAGGAGCGCTCCCTCGCTGTCGCCGACGCCGCGGCTCATGCCGGCGTCGAGGAGGAAGACGCGCCCGAGGTGAGCCGCTAGCTCTCCCTTCGCGCGCGCGCTCCCGTCGGAGAAGCGCACGTGACCCGGCTGGTGCCCGAAGGCGACGTGCCGCACGCCGAGCGCCTTGAGCGAGCGATCGAGCACGGCCTCCGGCTTCTCTCCGGGAAGCTCCCACCAGGGATGCGGCTTGAGCCGCGCCTCGACGAGCGAGTCCTCGCGGCGGATCTCGCTCGCAGCGAAGCCGTCCTTGTCGATCGCGGCCCTGAGAGCCGCCTCGAGCTCGGCGACGGTCCGTCCGTCGGTCTTCCCGGCGTGCGAGAAGAACCAGTCGTTGACCCGCGCTCCGAGCGGAAGGGAGCGCAGCCAGGCTCCGAGCTCGTGCTTCCCCGAGACGACGTCTCCGAGCGGGATCCCGGCGGCCTCGAGCTCTCCCCGGAAGGCGCTGCCCTTGGCGCCTCGAGGGTTCGCGAGGAGCTCGACCTCGTGGTTCCCCGCGAGCGCGATGACGCGCCCTCCCTGGGCGGCGGCGCGCGCCTCGAGAGCCCGCACGAGACGGATCACCTCGAGCCCGTGAGGCCACTTGTCGATCATGTCGCCCGTGATGACGAGCACGGCCTTCCCCGCGCTCCACGACGCCTCGTCCCGCTCGCTCGCCTTGACGACTCCCGCTCCCGCGAGGAGCTTGAGAAAGCGCTCGGCGTCTCCGTGGACGTCGCCCACCGCGAAGACGTCCGCTTCCGTCGCGAGCTCGATGATCGCGGGCGCTCTCGTCCAGTCGCGCGTCGCGACCGGAGCGGCGCCGGCGCCCGCGTCCTCGGCCCTCGCCAGGGAGGGCTGCCCCGTCCGGTCTGCACCGAGACCGGCTCCCGTGAACGCGAGCGCGGCGCACGCGATCGCGAAGACCCGCCGGGTCGATCGCGGCCTGCCCCGAGCTGCATTCGCGCTTCTCACGCGCCGCTGACGTTAACATGGCCAGGAGCGCGTCGGCCCGACCGGGCTCCAGGGAAGCGGCGTGGCCGTGGATGACCGTGGGCTCGGCATCGGGTGGACCCGGAGCCGTGTTCGCGCTGCGTGGGGGGGCGACTTTCGCCGCCCCGCGTTCGGGCTGCGTGGGGCGACTTTC
>JACQDU010000405.1 GCA_016200955.1 bacterium | reverse complement strand
TCGACGCGCTCGAGGAGGTCGCGTATGAGCGGCTTCACCTCGAGCTCGGGAGAGAACACGGGGTCCTTCCAGGTCACGCGGAAGTCCTTCGTCTCGAAGCCCGCTCCCATGGGCCGGCGCCTCTCGACGAGGAGGAGGTCGTCCGGGACTCCCACGCGGCAGCGGTCGAGCGAGCGGAGCGCGTTCGGCTGGCGCGCCCTCCTCTTGGCCTGGAGCATGCGCGCGATCTCGGCGCCGATCGCTCGCCTGGGCGGCTTGGCCTCGTCCTCACGCGTCCACGGCGGATTCGTCCCCTCCTCGTTCCACTCGAAGGTCAGGACCAGGCCGAGGATCTTCGAGAAGCGCTGGGCGCGCAGGTTGTCGACCCACGCTTTCAGCGTCGTCGCGTAGCGCGCGTAGTCGTCGGAGAAGCTCGGGAGGGCCTGGGAGACGGCGTAGTCGTCGATCGTGTCCTCTCACACCTTGAGCGCGTGGAGGTTCATGTTCGCGCCCGAGAGCCAGCGGCGGACACGGTCGAGGTAGCTCTCTCCCTCGCGCTCGCCCAGGTGAGTCACGATCTGCGCGCAGCCGCCCGTCGCCAGGTAGTCCGGGATCGACGCTATGAGGCGCCGGAGGACGTCCGCTCCCGAAGGCCCGCCGTCGCGGTAGCGCAGCTCGTAGACCGGCGAGGGCACGAACGGCGGGTTCGCGAGGATCGCGTCGAAGCGCTCGCCCCCCACGGCCCTGAAAAGGTCTCCTTCCAGAAAGACGGCGTTCCAGGCGTCGTTCACGATCGCGTTCAGGCGAGAGAAGTTGATCGCCCGCGGGTTCGTGTCGACTCCCACGCATCGATCGGCGTGCGCCGCTCCGAGGATCGCGTGGACGCCCGAGCCCGTGCAGAGGTCGAGGACCGCGCGCGACCGCCGGCGGATCGTCGTGCGAGCGAGGTAGTAACTGTCCGCCCCGAGATACATGACCGGATCCTGGGGTGCCCTCGAGCGGATCCACGGCATGTGCCGGAAGCGATGGTCGGTGAAGAAGAGCCGGTCTCGCAGCGGGTAGAGCGAGACGGCCGCGCGGTAAGTCCGCGTCGACTTCTCCGCGAGGAGGATCCCGGCCTCCTTGAGGAGCTTCCGGTCCTCTCTCTCGAAGAGGCTCTCCATCTCCTCGACGGCTATGACTCCTTGGAGGAGGAGGAGGAGGATCGCGATGTCGAGCCGGTCCCGTCGCCGGAGGCGCTCGTTTATGTAATACGGGTAAGCGTCGAGGCGGATCGCGGAGACGTCGTCGATCCCGAGCCTGTCCCGGACGCCGTCTTCCGTGAACCCGGTCGTCCGGAGTCGATCCGCGATGCGCCGGAGGTGCTCGGCGTCCAGGTGCTCGAGGTCGAACGCCCGCTCGGACAAGGTCCCGTTTCCTTGCCGTGAGATTAGGGCGACGCGCCCGCGCGCGCAAGACGCGCAGGACGCGACGCCCTCTCTCCCAGGAAGCGGGCCTTCGCCCTCAGTGAGCCGTGGCCGTTGGCTCGGTCGGGCTCGCCGTCGTGTCGGACGTGGAGTCCTCGCTCTCGCAGGACTCTTCCTCGGAGCGCGCGCTCTTTCTCAGGTGAGTCGCGAACATCCAGACGTGCCCTTCGGGGTCGAGGAGGCGCGCGCAACGGTCGCCCCAGAACTCGTCCGCGGGAGGCGTCAGCACCTTGATTCCCTCGTTGGCCGCGCGAGCGACGAGCGCGTCCACGTCCGCCACGTAGACGTAGAGCGAGACCGTCGTCCCGGGAGCCTGCGCGGGCGGGACCGTCTGCTGGCTTCCGCTGCCGTGCCACGTGCTCGGCCCTCCGAGCATGATCACGCCGCGGCGGTGCCGGAGCATGGCGTGCACCGCCTTGCCGTCCGAGCCGTCGAGCACGAGCTCGACCTCGAAGCCGAACGCTCGCTCGTAGAGCTCGGCCCGGGCTCGCACGTCGGAGACGCAGAGGATGGGGGAGATCCAGGGCTCCCGCTTCGGGCGAGCGCGCTTCCAGGCCTTCTTCTCCGCCTTCCTCGCCTTCCGGCGCTCCTTGGCCGCGGCCTTGGCGGCGGCCTTCGAGAGCTTGGTCTCGCCTTCCCCGCACGTGGCGAAGGCTTCGTCGGCGCAATCGTCGGTCATGGCGTCCCCTCTTTTTGTCTCGTCTCACGAAAATGCGAGAAGGCCGAGCGCATCCGGCGCCCGGCCTTCACGCGCAATGTCTGCTTCGCCGCGAGCTGGTCAGCTCCCGGAAGAAGTCTCGAGCGTGCTCGGCTTCTCGCGCTTCTGCTGGATCGGAGGAGGCGCGGGCTGCACGTCCTCTTCCTCGTTGTAGAAGCGATTCCAGGCGTCGTCCTTGCAGATGTCGATGTGGAACCATCCGAGGAGGAAGTCGGCGAGCTGCCACGGGCTGAAGTCGAACTCGATCCCGAAGAAGAGCGCGAGATAGCAGTGAATGTCCAGGATCTCGTGGTATTTCGGCTGCCGGTAGTCGAGCGGAACGCTCGTGCGCTCCGGGTTCTTCCGGTACCACTCGTTGAACTCGTCCACGCTCTCGTAGATGTAGTCGTTCCCCGCGATGGCGCGCAGCTTCCGATCGACGGGCCCGAAGAGGTCGATGCCCTTGTCGCGCCAGATCCCGCACGCCCGGCTCTGGAAGCCGAACTTCTCGAAGTCGTAGTAGCCGAACACGGGGTTCGGCGGCAGCAGGTGACGGCGGATTCCGGGCGTGATGGGCGAGAAGAAGAAGTCCTCGTACTCGGTCGCGAGGAACGAGTTTCCGATCTCGATGCCGGCCTTGCAGCCCTTACCGGCGACGATCTTGAAGCCGAAGATGTCGACGAAGTCGAGGACGCGGTCCTGGAAGTAGGAGCTAACGGACTGGCAGCCCCCCAGGAGGGACGAAGTCGCAAGCAGGAAGGCAGCGAGCGGCAGGAGCCTGCGGCCCTTCCTCATCGGGTTCTCCCTTCAACGGACGAGCGCCTGAGCGGCTCGCTCACCCTCATGGAAATAGGGGCTCCGCGTACCCCTCGCCTTGCCGGTCCGACCGCGCGGTGATCGGTCGCCAAGGCTTGCGTCGCGCTTCACCCCGTGCGCGGCGCTCTCGCGGAGTCAGGAAGCTACTAAAAACTACGTCCCGCAGTCAAGCTAGGTTCGCGCGGCTACGGCGTTTTCGGCATTCGCCGCGGGCGAATGCGTGACACTCGCTCGGCCCTAGGTCTCGGGGCCGGCGAGCTCCTTCTGCCAGCCCCAGACCCCGTAAAGGCCCGCTGCGAGAAAGACGAACGCGAGCGCGGAAGCCCCGAACGCGTAGAGCTCGAGGTCATTGGGCTTTCGGTCGACGCGGAGCGCGCGCGAGGCGAGGCGAACTCCGGGCGCCTTCTCGAGCCGCTCGAGGAGCGAGGGCGGCGCGTCGTCCAGGAGACCTCGCGGTGACGCAAGGGAGACGCGCGCGAGCACGACATCGCGCCACGCGACGAGGTCGCGCTCGTACGCCTCGGTTTCATCGCCGCCGGGAGCAGGACCGCCTCCGCCGTCGGGGGGCCTCGGAGGATCGCCCGCGGGCCTCGTCCCGTTCCCGACGAGCGCGGGCACGCTGCTCCCCACGGGAGCGCCGTCTCCGAGGAGGAGGATCGCGCTCTGAGGACGCGGGAGAACTTCCTGGAAGCTCCTCGTCTCACGGCCTTTCTTGACCGTCACGTAAGCGCGCTCGATCGCCTTGACCGTCTCGCGTTCCGCGAGCCGCGAGACGAGGCCGGCCGCGCTTCCGAGCGCCGCCTGCGCGGGCTCGAGAGAGACGAGCGTCGCGTGGGCGCGGGAAGCCGCCTGCGTCTTCTCCCAGAAAGCCGCCGCGGGATCCCGCTCGTCCACGAGGATCGTCGCGGGCTCGAACCAGGGAGCCGCTCCCGCCTCGGCGCCGAGGAGAGCGTCGTCGAGAGCGATCCTCACCCCCTGGAGCTGGAACCAGCGGTGAAAGTCGTGCGCGGAGGCGGCGTCCGCGACCGTCCGCTCCTCGGGGTCCATGTCCACGATCCGCACGAGCGCTCCGTGCCAGGTCCAGAGCATGGCGACGATGGCGACGAGGAGGAGCCAGAACGTCCCGTGCGCTCCGAGGAGCCGGTAAGCGAACGCGTACCAGGGCGGCCCACGGCGAGCTTCCATGTCTTCTCTCATCGAGACCGCGGGCGCGACGCCCGCCGGTCAACCGCCGAGCTTTTGCTTGCAGGCCTCCATGAGCTTCAGGGCCTCCTGGTCGCCGGGCTTCGCGTCGAGGACCTTCTGCAGGTAGCCCTTCGCCTCGGCCCACTGCCCGCGACCGTAAGTCACGAACGCGAGGCACCGGGTCGTCTCGAACTTGACCTGCGGGTTCTTCGAAGCCTCGACGAGGACGACGAGATGCTTGTCCCAGGTCCCCGGGAGCCGGAGCTGCAGGGCCTTCTGGGCGCGCTGGAGGAACATCGTCTCCGCCTTCGGCGCCTTCTCGCAGATCGCCCTCACGTCGTCCGCGCAGCTCTCCTGGCCGAGGAGCGAGCGCGCGAACGCGCGGATCGCGCCGAGCTCGGGGACGTACTGCTGCCCGCTCAGGAAGGGCGTCACGTCGTCGATCGCGTCCTGCGCCTTCCCGGGCACGAGGCAGCGCGCCGAGGCACGGAAGAAGATCACCTGGAGCTTCACGTCGGGGTTGATCTGCTTCTCGAACTGGTTCAGGAAGTCGGTCAGGTCCTGGTCCGCGAGCTCCGGGTGCGTGCTGAGCTGCGGCTCCATGTGGATCTGCGCTCGCGTGAGCCGCCAGTTGAGCTGCCCCGGATCGGTCCTTATGGCCCGCGTGAGGTCGTCGTCGAAGCCGGGGTCGCGGGAGACGGCGCGCGACACGCCTCTCACGAAGAGACACCGGGCGTTCGTCGGGTCCATCTCGAGGACCTTGTTCGCGACGCGCTTCGCCTCCTCGTAGTTCGGCGTCGGGCCCTGGATGAGGAGCTCGGCGCGCAGCGCTCCGATCGCGGGGTCGGGCCGCGAGGAGTTGTGCTCGGCCTCCGTGAGGTCGAGGAGCGCGGCCGCGGGGTTCCGCTGCTGCACGTGGATGAGCGCCCTCGTGTAGCGATACTTCGCGTTCGTGGGCTCGAGGCGGATCGCGGTGTCGATCTCGGTGCTCGCCTCTCCCGGAGAGTTCGTCATGAGGTTGAGGCGCGCCCGCATGGCGTGCAGGTCCGCGAGGTCGGGGCACGACTGGATCGCCGTGTCGAGGATCCCCGAGATCCCCGTCGTGCTGTTGGCCGCGAAGGCCTGGAGCGCCTGCGCGATCGCGACGCGCACGGGAGGCGTCGTCTCGCGGAGGCAAGCGTCGATCTCGGAGCGTGCCTCCTCCAGCTTGGGCGCAGGCGGCGCCGTGTTCGTGAAGACCGGGCTCAGGATCAGCTCCGCCTTGAGCGAGTGGCCGCTCGCGGCGGGCGTCGAGAGGCCGAAGCGGCGCCTGAAGGCCTGGACGATGTTGTCGTCCTCGTCCGCCGGCAGCCATCTCGCGTCGGGCGAGGCCCCGAGCGTGACGAGCTGGTCCGCGTCGTTCCGCGCCTCGTCGTAGCGGCCGGCGCTCTTCAAGGCCATCGCGCGGAGCGTGAAGAAGAGGAGGAGAGAGCTGGGCGGCCTGGACTGAGAGGTCGCGTCCCGGGCCACCCCGAGCGCCTCGTCCGTCTTCCCGCGAGAGAGCAGGAACGCCATGCGGGCGAGGAGCGTCGAGAGCGCGTCGGGAGCGGCCTTGACGAGGTTCTGGATGCGCTCCTCGGCGTCGTTGCGGCCGGTCCCTCCGAGCCAGACGCAGGCGATCGCCTCGACGGCCGCGCCGTCCTTCCCGGCCTCCGTGGCGTCCTCGAGCGCCTCGTTGAGCTTCCCTTGCGCGAGGAGGAGCTTTGCCCGGAGAGCGCGCGCCGGGGCGAGCTTGGGCTTGCTCCCGATCGCCGTCGAGAGGTCCGCCAGCGCTCCCTCGATGTTCGGCGGGCTCGAGGCCGCGCGAGCGGCGGCGCGCTCCGTGAGGGTGAGCTCGTCCTGCGGCCGGGTCGTGACGGCCTTCTCGAGCTGCACGAGAGCTCCCGGCGCGTCTCCCACGAGGAGGAGGGCATGGCCGCACCGGAGCTGCACGTCCGGGTCGTCCGGCGCTCCCTCGAGGGCCTTCTGCACGTGTTCCTTGGTCCCCGCGGCATCGGATGCTCCCAGGATCCCCGCGAGGGCGGCGTGCGCGAGCGCCGTGTCGAGGGGCTCGAGCGCTCCGGGCTTCGCGAGGGCCTTCGTGTAAGCGTCCTTCGCCTCGGCGGCCTTGTCGCTCGCGAGGAGGACCTGGGCCTTGACGACGAGGTCGGTCTCCCCGTCCTTGGAGAGGCTCGCCGCCTTCGTGGCCTCATCGAGCGCGTCGTCTTTCTTCCCTTCCTGCCCGAGGTAGGCGAGCGCGAGGTAGCGATGGAAGCGGGGCTCGTCCGGCTGCTCCTTCGCGAACAGCTTCGCCTTGTCCTCGAGGGCCGGGAGGTCGCGCTTCGCGTAGAGGTCCTTGAGCTCGTTGGTCCGCTTCTCGAGCATCTTCTTCTGGTAGAGCGTGAACCCGAAGACGCCGCCGCCGGCGACGGCCATGGCTCCGAGGACCGCGGCCACGACGACGCCCGCGTTCGACCTCCGCGGCGGCGCGCGGAAGCCGTCGTCGTCCTCGTCGGAGCGGCTCCCCTTGTCCCGGTCCCGGTCCGACTCCGTCTCGAACTCGCCCTTCGTCCCGGATCCGAACGGCCCGGGGAGGACGGGAGACCCGATCGGCCCGTTCCCGCCCGCGCGCGGGAGCGGGAGGACCTCGGGGAAGCGCTGCGTGCCGCCGAACTCGCTCCCTCCGGGAGCGCTCCAGTCCTGAACCGGTGCACCCCCGGGGCGTGGGAAGTCCACGCGCGTGGGAGGCGCTCCGGCCTGCCACGCCGATGCCGGCGCCGGAGCGACGGGCTGCCACGCGGAAGGGGGCGGCGGAGAAGCCGTCCACGAGGGCGAGTGGTTCTCGCTCCCCGGACGACGATCGTTCGCGTCGTACTTGAGGGTCGGCTCCGGCGGCACGAATCCGGGAGGAGGCGCGACCGCCGAGCCCGGCGGGGGGACGCGGATGAACGGTCCCGCGCTCGCCTGGTCGATCTTGATGGTCGGCGACTCGGACTCCGTGGGAACCGAGGCGGGCGGCGGCGGGCCGCGCCGGTCCGCCCAGGGGGCGGGGGCGGCGAAAGCCGCCCCACGCAGCTCGGGGGCGGGGGCGGCGAAAGCCGCCCCACGCAGCTCGGGCGCCGGCGCCGGAGGCGAGCTCCCGGGAGCGGGCGTTCCCTGCGGGTAAGCGCGCGTGCGATCGCTCGTCGGGCGGTAGCGAGCGAGCTCCTCGGTCGTGACGACTCTCCTCGCGACGAGAGCGTCGCCCAGGCTGACGCGGTTCCCCGCGGCCCGGTGCGCGTCGAGGGCCTGGGCGAACGCCCGCGCGCCGTCCTGGGTGAGGCGGCCCACGCGGATCAGCTCCTGGAGGAGGGCGACTTCCTGGGGCTCGATCACGGCCTCCAAGTTTAGCCATTGGAGGTCCGGCACGCTCGGTAAGATCGACGCATGACGACCCTCTTCCTGGTCGACGCCACGGCGCTCGCGTATCGCGGGCACTTCGCGCTGCTCAGGACGCCTCTCACGACCTCGCGCGGGCTGAACACGTCGGCGGCGAAGGTCTTCACCGACAAGGTCCTCGAGATCCTCGACCGCGAGAAGCCGGACCTCATCGCGCTCGTCTTCGATCACCCGACGAAGACCGCGCGGCACGCTCGCTTTCCCGAATACAAGGCCACGCGCGAGAAGATGCCGGACGAGATGAAGGACTCACTCCGGTCGATCGACCAGATCGTCCTCGGGCTCGGCCTCCCCGTGCTCTCGATCCCGGGCTTCGAGGCGGACGACGTGATCGGGACGCTCGCGACGCGAGGGGAGAAGGACGGCCTCGAGGTGAGGATCGTGACGGGAGACAAGGATTTCGCCCAGCTCGTCACGGACCGCGTGAAGATCTACAACCCCTTCCCGGGAGGAAGGCAGGGCCCGAACCAGGTCGAGGTCTGGGGGCCGGCCGAGATCGAGCACAAGTTCGGCGTCCGACCCGAGCGGATCAGGGACTTCCTGGCCCTCGTGGGAGACGCGTCGGACAACATCCCGGGAGTCCCCGGGATCGGAGAGAAGACCGCTCTCGCGCTCCTCGGGCGCTGGGGCTCGCTCGAGGACGCGCTCGCTCATGCATCCGAGGTCGAGCCGCGCCGCGCGCGCGAGAACCTGCTCGCTTGCTCCGAGGACGCGCGCCTGTCTTACGACCTGGTGACGATCGAGACCGCGGTTCCGCTCGACGTCTCGCCTCGCGACCTCGTCCCGAAGGAGCCCGATCGAGCCGTGCTCGCCCGGGTCTTCCAGGAGCTCGAGTTCCGGGAGCTCACGCGGCGCTACTCGGTGGACGCCCGGAGCGACAAGCACGTCCACAAGGTCGCCTCGACTCCCGCGGAAGTCGCGGCTCTCGTTCGCGAGCTCGAGAAGGCCGACGAGCTCGCGTTCGACCTCGAGACGACGAGCCTCGCTCCCGAAGACGCCAAGATCGTGGGCATGAGCTTCTCCTGGAAGCCGGGAGAGGCGACCTACGTCCCCGCCGAGGAGCGGCCCGCGGCCGCCGGGAAGGCCGCTCCCGGGAAGGCTTACTCCCTCTTCGCGGTCGAGCTCGACATGAAGGGGCACCTCGAGAAGCTCCGGCCGATCCTCGAAGACCCCGCCCGGAAGAAGGGCGGGCAGAACGTGAAGTACGACATGCTCGTCCTCGCGCGAGCCGGAGTGAACGTGCGCGGGATCACGTTCGACACGCTCCTCGAGAGCTACCTCCTCGACCCGGGAGCGCGGCAGCACAACCTGGACGAGCTCGCGCTCCGCTACCTGAACTACAAGAAGATCCCCACGGAGTCCGTGATCGGCGCCGGCCGGAAGCAGAGGACGATGGACGACGCCCCCGAGCGCGAGGTCGCCGCCTACGCGAGCGAGGACGCCGACGTGACGCTCCGTCTCCACCGACTGTTCGCTCCGCAGGTCCGCGAGGCCGGCATGGACGAGCTCTACCGGACGGTCGAGCTCCCGCTCCTCCACGTGCTGCTCGGGATGGAGCAGACGGGAGTCAAGGTGGACACGGAGGTCCTGCGCGGCCTCGCGAAGGAGTTCGACGCGAAGCTCGCCCTGCTCGAGAAGGAGTGCTACGAGCTCGCGGGCGAGACGTTCAACATCGCGAGCCCGAAGCAGCTCGCGTTCGTGCTGTTCGAGAAGCTCGAGCTCGACAAGAAGGCCCACCTCCGCGCAAAGCGGACCATGAGCGGAGCGACCTCGACGGACATAGAGGTCCTCGAGAAGCTCGCGGAGCACCACCCGCTTCCCGCGAAGATCCTCGAGCACCGCTCCTTCCAGAAGCTCAAGGGGACTTACATCGATTCTCTCCCGTTGCTCGTGAGCAGGCGCACGGGCCGCGTCCACACGAGCTTCAACCAGGCCGTCGCCGCGACGGGCCGGCTCTCGTCGAGCGACCCGAACTTGCAGAACATCCCGATCCGGACGAGCGACGGGAAAAGGATCCGCAAGGCCTTCGTCGCGGGAGAGCCCGGGTGGCTGATCGTCTCGCTCGACTACTCGCAGGTCGAGCTCAGGCTCCTCGCGCACCTCTCGGGGGACGAGGCGCTGCGCTCGGCCTTCCGCGAGGGCGCCGACATTCACCGGGCGACCGCGGCGAGGATCTTCGACCTCTCGCCGGACGCCGTCACGCCCGAGCTACGGGGCCGCGCGAAGGCGATCAACTTCGGGATCATCTACGGCATGGGAGCCTCGCGCCTCGCGCGCGAGACGGGCATGCCTTACGGCGAGGCGCTGGACTTCATCAATGCCTACTTCGAGAAGTACCCCGGCGTGAAGGGCTACCTCGACTCCCAGGTCGAGCACGCGCACAGGAAGGGCTACGTCGAGACGATCCTCGGCCGCAGGCGCTACCTCCCCGAGATCGCGAGCCCGAACCGCCAGCTCCGCATGACCGCCGAGCGGATCGCCACGAACACCCCGATCCAGGGGAGCGCCGCGGATCTCATCAAGGTCGCCATGATCAGGATCGACTCCCGCCTCGAGCGGGAGCGGCTTCCCGCCCACATGCTCCTCCAGGTCCACGACGAGCTCGTCTTCGAGGTCGAGGGCTCCAGGAGAGAGGAGCTCGTCCAGCTCGCGACCGAGGAGATGTCGCGGGCCGTGGCGCTCGAGGTGCCGCTCAAGGTGGACGTGGGGTGGGGGGCCTCGTGGATGGACGCTCACTGATTCTTACCGACGCCCCGTTCGTCTCGAGTCGTTCCTCGCGGAAGCCCGAAGATGCCGCTCGTGCCCTTCGCGACCGGGCACGAACACGAGCGACCTTGGGCTAGCTCACGCTGGCCCGCGGAGAGGCCGGGGCGGGCGCCGAGGCCGGCGCCGGGGCCGTCGGCCCCGTCGGGGCGAAGCCCTGCATGAGTGAAAAGACTTCCTGCGCCGGGCCAGGTTGCGGTCAAAGGCTCGTGCCTGTTAGCGTTCTCGCCGTGAGAGCCCTTCGCTTCGGCGCGACCGGGAGCTTGCTCCTCCTGTTCGCGATCAACATGGCGAACTACATCGATCGCTACCTGCTGGTCGGCCTCAAGGGGCCCATCCAGGATGAGTTCCACCTCTCGAACCAGGAGCTGGGCTGGATCAACACGGCGTTCGTCTTCGTCTACACGATCGCCTCGCCGCTCTGCGGGTATCTCGCGGACCGGATCGCCCGGCGCTACGTCGTGTCGGGAGCCGTCTCGCTCTGGAGCCTGGCGACCGCGTTCGCGTCGCGAGCGTGGTCGTTCCCCGTGCTCATAGGCTCCCGCGCGGCGGTCGGGATCGGCGAGAGCGGCTACAACGCCGCCGGCCAGGCCCTCCTCGCGGACCTCTACCCCTCCGAGAAGCGAAACCGCGTGCTCGCCTTCTTCAACCTCGCGCTCCCCGTGGGAGCGGCGCTGGGCTTCTGGCTCGCGGGCACGCTGAACCCGATCCTCGGCTGGAGGAACGCCTGTCTCACGGTCGGTCTCCCGGGGCTCGCTCTCGGGACGCTCGCGCTCCTCCTCCCCGGGAGGAATCCGGGCGAGACGGCCGGGTCCGATCACGGAGAGCCAGAGAAGGAGAGCACGCTCGAGGCTTTCCTCACCTTGATCCGCGACCCGGTCTACGTGACGAACGCTCTCAGCTTCGGGATGCAGTCGTTCGCCCTCGGAGCGCTCGCCTTCTGGGCGCCCGACTTCCTTCGCCACGTCCACGGCCAGTCGGAGGAGGGCGCCCAGATCCTCACGGGAAAGATCGCGGCCGGCGCCGGCTTCGTCGGGACCGCGCTCGGAGCGGTCATCGCCGACAGGCTCTCCCGCGGCGCCATGGTCCGCGGCTACGCCCTCGTCACGGGAGTCGGGTATCTCCTCTCGGCTCCGCTCCTCGTGGCCGCGCTGTTCCTGCCGAGCTACGACGCCTCGATCTGGTGCATGTTCCTCGCCATGGTCGGCGCTTTCCTCGGGACGGGTCCCCAGAACGCGATCGTGTCGGATCGTGCTCCCGTCGCGTTCCGGGCGAGCGCGTTCGCTCTCGTCGTCGTGATCCTCCACCTGATGGGAGACGCGCCCTCTCCGCCGGTCGTGGGCTGGGCCTACGATCGGTTCCAGGCGCAAGCGCTCGGCAAGGGCCCGGCGATCCAGCGCGCGCTCCTCCTCGCCGTCGTGGCGCTCACGCTCGCCGCGGTCTCCATGGGAGCGTGCGCGATCTTCGCGCGGGCTCCCAGGAAGAGTGCGGAGGGCGCACCGTAACCCTTCCCGAAAACGGGAGGCTTTACGTTCCGGGAGCGAGACTCCCGCGCCGTTTCGCGGCCCGCTGCCCGGCCCGGCCTTCGCGCATGCCTTTCCCGGAGGACTCATGCTCGCTCGAGGAGCGCTGGCCATCCCGTGCTGTGCGTCCCTCGCGATCGGGATCGCGGCCTTTGCGAGACCCGTGATTCCGCTCCCCGCGGCCGACCGCTCGCCGGCTCCCGCGTCGAGAGACGCGCTCGAGACGGCTCGCTTCCGGGAAGCGTGGGCCGTCTCCCGTGGAGCGGGAGTGACCGTCGCCGTCATCTCGAGCGACGCCGCGCTCGCCGAGATCGTGACCCGAGCCGCGCCCGAGGCGCGCGTCCTCGTCATCGACGACGATGTCGGGAGAGAAGACCCTTCGACGCGGCTCAGGGCAGGCCCTGGAGAGACGGCACGCGCGAGCCCGCGCTCCCCGCGGCGCCGCGCGCGGGACGACGCGACGCTCGCCGAGCGCTTCGAGCGCGCCGAGGCCGCCGGAGCGCGCGTCGTCCTCCTCGCGCTCGCCCGCTCTCACCCGAGCGCGGCGAGCGAACGGGCCGTCGCCCTTGCGCTGGCCCGGGGCGTCTTCGTCGTCGCGCCCACGGGAGACGAGGGTCTCTCTCACGAGAGGTTCCCCGCGGCGCAGGCCGGCGTCGTCTCCGTCGCCGCGCTCTCGCCCGAGGGTTGCCTCGCTCCCGGGACGAACGCCGGAGCGCTCACGCTCGTCGCTGCCCCGGTGCTCTCGACCGGTCGAGACGAGGGAGCCCGGGGAAGCTTCGCGGCCTCCGCTCTCGTGGCGGGAGCCTTGGCGCTCGCGCTCTCTCTCGACGAGACGATCCGTCCCGGAGAGGTCGCGGCCGCTCTCTCGGGAGGAGCGCTCGTCGAGACGCGCGAGGAGGCGCTCGGTCCTCGCTGGCTCGCCTCGGACGGGCCTCCCGCGGCGCGCCCCGCGCGGCTCGACGCGCGAGCGCTCCAGGAACGCCTCCGCCCGCGGTCGCGCGCGTTCGCGCTCAGGGGCGCGCGCGTGACCCCCGCTCACGTGCCCGCGGGCGAGCGAGCCTGGGCCCGCGTGAGCGTCCTCGCCTCGGGCCGGCTGCCCGCGCGCGGGACGATCGAGGTCGCGCTCGGCACGGGAGCCTCCTCCGATCCCGTCCGGCTCCGTCTTCGGTTCGGACCGCTCGAGCCGTGCGAGTCCGTCGAGCTCGAAGGAGAGCTCTCTCCCTCTCGCGTCGTGCCGGCGCGCCCTCTCAGGACGCCGGGCGGGGGAGCTCTCGTGGCCTCTCCTCTCGTCGCGACCTTCCGCGCGGGAGGGAACGAGGAAAAGGCCCGCTTCGACATCGTGCCGCCGGACCAGAGCCCGCCGGGAGCACGTCTTCTCTCGCTGGAAGTCGAGCGCGGGCTCCTCGTCCGCGCGACGATCGAGAACGCCGCAGCGCGCGAGGAGACAGACGCGTTCGCACGCCTGGTGGCAACGAACGGATCGGTCCTGGCCGAGACCTCTGCGCCCGCTCTCCGTCGCGGCGAGAGCGCGACTCTCGCTCTCCAGGGACGCGTCGCGGGGGAAGCCGAGCCCGGCCCGGCCGATGCATGGCTCGAGGTCGGCCGCCGCCCGCGCGGCTTCAAGGAAAGCGTCGAGGCGCGCGTGCTCCTCGCGCTCGATCCCGCGGGAGCGCCTCTCGCTCGTCGGAGCCGGCGGCGTTGACAGCGTGAACCGCACGTCTAGGATGCGTTTCGCCGCGCTGCTCGCGGCGCAAGAGGCTGACTTGGACCTCCGAGACCTCCGGCCCGTCCTCGCGACCGCGCTCCTGCTCGCTCTCGCGGTCCCGCTCGGGGCCGAGGAGCTCCGCTCCGACGAAGGCGTGACGATCAAGCTCCCCGACGGCTGGGCCCGGCGCACGGCGAAGCTCGGCCCGACGACGGCGATCGCCATCGAGCGGGCGGGCTCGCCCGACCCGCGACCGGCGATCACGGTCAACGTCTTCCTCCGCGACACGATCACCGAGGAGAAGGCGTTCAAGGTCGCGTCCGAGATCTTCGGCAAGGCCGGCGAGATCCTCGAGCGCCCCTCGGGCCGCTTCTACCGGGTCGACCTCGACGCGGACTCGGACGCATCGAAGATGCAGACGCGGGTCTACGTCGCTCACAGGGACAAGCGCGTCTACTACTTCTTCCTGAAAGCGAAGCCCGAGTCGTGGAAGGAGTGCCTCCAGGTCTTCGAGGCGGTCGTCGACGGCGCGACGTTCTTCGCGGTCGTGGCGAAGGAGGCTCCTCTCCCTGCGCCCGCTCCGGAGACGGCTCCCGTGGCCTCTCCGGCCGAGGTCGCGCGCCCGAAGCCGAGGCCCGCCGAGCCGACGTTCAAGGCTCCCGAGCCCCAGGCCAAGCCCGAGGACTTCATCGTCCGCGAGCCCGACCCCAGAAAGCGCGACCCCGCGGCCGAGACGGCTCCGGTCGCCTCGCCCGTCGTCCCCAGGGGCGTCCGGCAGGCGGCCTCGGCGAACCTCCTGGCGGCTCCATCGCTCGTCTCCCAGGACAGCGAGTATGACCCGGACATATGGGCGGCCAAGCACCTGGTCGACGGGAGCCCGACGAGCGGCTGGTGCTCGGCTCCCTCCGCGAAGGCGCCGCACCGCTTCGTGCTCGAGCTCGCGCGGGCGGTCGACGTGGCGCGGCTCTCGTTCGACAACGCGTGTCCCGAGGAGAAAGGCTTCGAGGGAGCCGCCGCGCGCGAGGTCGTCGTCGAGGGCTCGACCCAGGGCGCACGCGGACCCTGGCGCGAGCTCGCGCGGGGTACGCTCGCCCGCGGGAAGAACGACCAGTCGCTCGAGGTCCCGCAGAACGAGTCGCGCTGGCTCAGGATCTCGCTCCTCTCGAACCACGGCCACCCGACGCTCACCGAGCTCATGGAGGTCAGGGCGTTCGCGGCCCAGTACGCCGAGGCCGGGCCCTCGCCGTCCACAGGGACCGGGGCGCCGCCCGCGCCCACGCGCACGACGGACGACGGCGCCTTCCGCGTCGAGCGCCTCAGGCTCTCGAAGGAGAAGGACGGGGCGGCGCTCGACCCCGCCGTCTTCGCTCCGGGCGACACGCTCTGGGTCTACTTCAAGCCACGCGCGATGCGGCTCAACGAGCACGGCAACTACGGCCTCGAGGTGGACCTCCGGCTCGAGGACGCGAAGGGGGAGGAGACGCTCACGAAGCCGAAATTGCTCGACCACGTGGGCGCGCCGCCCAAGCCGCCGAACTCGCCGTACGTCTCGCTGAAGGTCCCGCTCCCCTCGGCCCTCGCCGCGGGTTCGTACGTCGTCCGGATCACGGTGAGGGACTCGTTCGCGCAGAAGGAGCTCAACGAGCGGCTGACGTTCGAGGTGAAGAAGGCCCCGTGAGGTCCGGCGGCTTCGGGCGAGCCGCGTGTCGCCTCGAGATGCGACACTCGACGTGAGCGTGGTCGAGACCGGCCGCCGTTCCCAGGAGAAGACGACCGCACCGGACGGCACCGAGGAGGTCGCCCGCATCCTCGGTCCCGGAGGAGCGGTCGCGTCCCGGCTCCCCGGCTACGAGGACCGGCCCGGGCAGCTCGACATGGCGCGCGCGGTGGCTCTCGCCTTCTCCGGGGACAAGGTCGCGCTCCTCGAGGCGGGCACGGGAACGGGGAAGACGTTCGCTTACCTCGTGCCGGCCGTCCTCTGGGCGGCGAGGAAGTCGGAGAAGACGGTCGTCTCGACCGCGACGATCGCGCTCCAGGAGCAGCTCGCGTCGAAGGACGTGCCCGCGCTCGCGGGAGCGCTCCCGCCGTTCCGGGCAACGGTCGTGAAGGGGCGCTCGAACTACGTCTCGCTCCGGCGAGCCGAGGAAGCGGCGCGAGGGAGCGTGGCGTTCTTCGACTCCGAGTCGGAGCAGCGCGAGGTCGAGCGGCTCACCGAGTGGGCGCGCGAGACGAAGACGGGCGACCGCCAGGAGCTCTCGCCGCCGCCCTCCTACGATGCCTGGGAGCGCGTCGAGTCCCAGACGGACAACTGCCTCAGGAACGAGTGCCCGCACTACGACCGCTGCCACTACTTCGAGTCGCGCCGGGCCGCGGCGCGGGCGCAGGTCCTCGTCGTGAACCACGCGCTCCTCGTGACGGACCTCGCCGCGAAGCGCGACCGCGAGAGCTTCGCCGTGGCCGCGGTCCTCCCTCCCTACGAGCGCGTCATCATCGATGAGGCGCATCACTTCGAGGACGTCGCCGCCGAGCACCTGAGCGTCTCCGTCTCCCAGAGAGGAACGGCACGCCTCCTCGGACGCCTCCGGCACCGGCGCGACGCGGGGCGTGGCCTCCTCCCGGCGCTGGCCCAGGCCCTCGGAAACGCCGCGAGGCGCGCGGGCGCCTTTGGCGCGAGGATCGCCTCGGCTCTCAGGAAGATCGACGAGGGCGTGCTCCACGCGCGGGAGCGCGCGCTCTTCGCGCTCGAAGTGAGCTTCGCTCGGGCGGCGCTCGCGGCCAGGGCCAGGAAGACGCGCGCGGAGGAGACGGGCGACCGCTCCCGCTCGAGCTCCGGCGGAGCGAAGGTGCGCCTCCGGGACGACGCTCCGTCGCGCGAGATCGTCGCGAGCCTCGCGGAGGCGCGCGAGGCGCTCACGATCCTCCACGCGGAGCTCAAGGGGGCGCTCGAGGGGCTCGCCGTTTCTCTCGGGGAGACGGAGGACCCGGCGCTGGGCACGGTCCTCGAGGTCGAGGCCGCCCTGGGGCGGCTCGCGGGAACGAGTGGCGCCATAGAGACGGTCTGCGACCTCGCCGACGCGACGCGCGTCCG
>JACQDU010000419.1 GCA_016200955.1 bacterium | reverse complement strand
TCCATCGTGAGACGCCCGACGTGGCAGAGGTTCCCCGAGCAGACCGGGGTCGTGAGCACGGCCTCCCGGTAGCCCGGCTCGTCCACGAGCGCTCGGGTGAGCGGGTGGACGCGGAAGCCGTCTCGCTCCTGCGCGTCCCACCAGGGCTGGTGCCAGAGGACCTGGACTCTCTCGCCCGTCGTGCCGCTCGTGCCGACGAAGGCGACTTCCTGCTTCTTGAGGGCGTCCGAGAGGACGATCCCCTCCGGGACGAGCTTGTGGGGGAAGGCTCCCCGGAGGCGATCCTTCGTCAGGATCGGGAACCTCGTGAGGGCGCGGAGGCACGCCTCCTCGGCGCCGAGCTCCGGCTCGGGCGCGAGGACGCCCTTGTAGAGCGGGACCCTCTTCGCGCAGCGGTCGAGCGCCTCGCGGAGGTCGGTCCAGTGCTCGGTGGCCAGCGTCATGCGCCGTCTCCCCTCGATGGCTCGATGTCGAGGAAGAGGATCGCGCGAGACGGACCGGCATGCAAGCGCGGCTTCCGTTACCCGTCTTCTCTCACTTGCCCCAGACGACCATGTTCGACCCGTTCGCCGCGCCAGCGTCCTCGGAGCAGAGGAAGGCGACGATCTTCGCGACGCGAGCCGGCGTGAGCGGAGCTTGGAAACCCGGCGCCACGCGCGCGAGGAGAGCGGTCTCGACGGCGCCCGGGCTCACGCAGAGGACGCGGACTCCCTTCTCGCCGACCTCCGCCGCGAGGGCCTCGGTGAAGGCGATCACGCCGGCCTTCGCCGAGGCGTAGCCGACGAAGCCCGGGAACTTGGAGACGTTCGACACGCCCGAGACGCTCGCGACGTTGACGATCCGCCCCTTCCCTCGAGGGAGCATGTCCGCGAGAGCCTCGCGCGAGCAGAGGAACGTGCTCGTGAGGTTCACGTCCTGGTTCTCGCGCCACTCCGCGAGCGTCATGTCGGCGAGCGGCGCCGCGGCGACCGTGCCCGCGTTGTTCACGAGGTGCGTGACCGGCCCGAGCCGCTCGCGCACCTCGCGGAAGGCGAGGCGGACCTGCTCCTCTCGAGTCACGTCGACGCTCACGGGGAGAGCCGTGCCGCCCGCGAACGAGATCTGCGCGGCGACCTCGGTGATCTCTCCCGTCGTGCGGGCGAGGAGCGCGACGCGAGCTCCGAGGGAGGCGAGCTCGCAGGCGACCGCGGCGCCGATCCCTCGGCCGCTCCCCGTGACGACCGAGACGGCTCCCTCGAGCTTCCCCGGCATGCCGCCTCTTTACCACGAGGAGCGCGGGAGGAGAACGGCGGCCGCCTCCCGTCGCCGTCCTTTCCGTACAATGCGCGAGGGAGGGGCGCATGAGCAGGCTCTCGTGGGTCGTCCTGGCGCTCGCGCTTCTCGCGTGGACGGGCTGCAAGAAGAGCGAGCCCAGGCCCGACGAGGGAGAGAAGCGAGAGACGACGCCGGCGTCCGGCGACCCGAAGAACACGCCAGCGCCCGCTCCGGCTCCCACGCCTGCGCCGGCTCCCGCTCCCGCGCCTCCTCCCACGAAGCCGCCGGCTCCCGCGCCCGCGCCGGCTCCCTCGCCCGACGTGACCGAGGAGAGCCCGTTCGACACGACGGCGCCCGAGGCCCCGCCGGCCCAGCGCGCGGAGACGCCGAAGCTCGCGGACCGGCCGCAGGACGCGGTCTGGCTCCACGGGCACTGGGCCTTCAACGGGAAGTGGATCTGGATCTCGGGCCACTGGCACGTCTCTCACCCGGGCCGCGTCTGGCTCGCGGGCCGCTGGGAGGCGAAGGCCGGGAGGTGGCGCTGGGTCAAGGGAAGCTGGGTCGACGAGGCCTCGCAGCCCGAGGAGAGACCCGGCCTCCTCGTGACGCGAGAGGACCCGCCGGCTCCTCTTGCGGACGCCGCGCAGGTCGAACTCCGCCCCTCGCCGCGACACGTCTGGATCGGGGGCCACTGGGCCTGGCACGGCCACTGGGTCTGGATCCACGGCCACTGGCAGGAGCCGAAGGCCGGCCGCGCCTGGGTCTCCGGCCACTGGGACGCTCGCGGCGAGGAGTGGTACTGGGTCTCCGGGCACTGGCGCTCCTAGAACAGCGAGTAGATGAAGGGCGCGATCGACGACCCTTCCGCGAAGGCGACGACGCCGGAGAAGAGGACGAGGCACGCGCACAGGGGAGCGAGCTGGGAGCATCCCCACGGAGCGGTGTATAGAATGGATTCGACCCCACGAAGGGCCGCCCAGAGCGTGTGACGCGGTCAGGAGGCGCTCGTGCGACGTTCGACGCTCGCCCTCGCCCTCTCCGTCGTCCTCCTGTTTCCGGAGGTCGCGTTCGCACACAAGCACTCCCACACCGCTCCGGCGGAAGGCGCATCGCCGAACAAGAAGTGGAAGGTCGCGAGCGATGTCCACGCCGACTCCGGCGAGGGGTACGCCTTCGTCCTCTTCGAGTGGGACGACGCCAAGGCCAAGTTCGTCAAGAAGGTCCTGACCGAGACCCGGCTTCGCTGGGACGCCATAGTGGCCAGCGTCGCCGACGACGGAGCGTTCGTGCTGTACGCTCCGTACGAAGGCCTCGCGATCTTCGGCCGTGACGGCAAGCTCGTGAAACGACTCGAGCCGCGAGACCTCCTCACGAAGGAGGAGCTCGCGGCATGGTCGAAGGTGACCTCGTGCGAGTTTGCCGGCGACAGATGCGATCGGCGACACCCGTGGGCGCGATTCTCGCTGGAGATCGATGCCGACTCCAAGCACGCGAGGATCGTGACCTACTCGGATCGCGCGATCGTGCTCGTCCTCGGCACCGGAGAGCGCACGGACGCCGACCGGTTCACCCGCTGCGCGAGGGCGGCTCACGAGGGGACCTCGGCCAACGGGAAGTGGCGCATAGCGCCGGCGCTCGACGGGACGTTCACGCTCTGGAGCGTGGACGGGCCGACGAACGAGCCCGTCAAGGCGGAGGTGGGCAAGTTCCTCGTCTTCGGCCACCACCTCGAGAGCTTCGTCACCGATGACGGCGCCCACTTCGCGATCTTCGATCGCTACGAGGGGCTCGCGATCTACACGTCGGTCGGCAAGCTCGTGAAGATGTTCTCGCCCAAGGATCTGCTCGCGCCCGACGAGGTCGCGCTCAGGCCGGGCAAGTGGTCGTCCCATCCCGACGGCTTCTACGCGGGTCCGTTCCCTTCCTCCATCGAGGACACGGCCCGTCATTCCAAGGACCGCGTCTACGTGGAGTCGTGGCCGTCGGACGGTGTCAGCGTCTTCCCCGACTCCGTCTACGTGGGGCCGTGGACCATCGAGACGGCGACGGGCGCGAAGCGCAAGAGGAAGTGAGAGTCGACGCAGCTCCCGTCCGACGGGACCGGCCATCGCGCCGTCGATGAGCCGTGTTCAGGAGGACCAAGAGATGGACTCGGGGAGAGGGCTCGTGCTCGACCGCATCGACATCGACGCCGCCGCGAGGCGGATCGCGGGAGCCGTCCGCGAGACGCCGCTCGCGCCGTTCCCTTGCCCGGACGCTCGCATCGAGCTCCGGCTCAAGCTCGAGTGCCTGCAAGAGACCGGCGCCTTCAAGGCGCGCGGCGCGTGGAACCAGGTCTCCCAGCTCACGGCCGCCGAGCGCGAGAAGGGCGTCGTCACCGTGAGCTCCGGGAACCACGGGAATGCGCTCGCGTGGGCCGCGCGCCGCGCGGGGGTGAAGGCGACGATCGTCATGCCCGCGGACGCTTACCCGAACAAGGTGCGCTCGTGCCGCGATCACGGTGCCGAGGTCGTGCTCGCGCCCTCGCGCGAGGAAGCCGACGCGGAGTGCGCCGCCCGCGTCGCGGCGGGAGCCGTCCTCGTCCACCCCTTCGACGCCGAGCGCACGATCGAAGGCCAGGGGACGGTCGGCCTCGAGATCGCCCGCGCCTGGCCCGCGGTCGACGTGGTCGTCGTCCCCGTCGGCGGAGGCGGCCTCATCTCGGGCTGTGCGATCGCGCTGCGCCGCGCTCTCGGCGAGCACGTGACGATCCTGGGAGTCGAGCCCGAGGGCGCTCCGAAGATGAGCCGCGGGCTCCAGGCGGGAGAGCCCGTGCGCCTCCGCGAGATCACGACGAAGGTCCAGGGCCTTTGCCCTCCCGCGGCGGGGAAGCTCGGCGTGGCGATCTGCGGACGCTTCGTGGAGCGCGTCCTCACTCTCGCCGACGAGGAGATCCTGGCCGCTCAGGGAAGGCTCGTGCGCGAAGGCGGCTGGACCGTCGAGCCCGCGGGAGCGGCGGCGGCGGCTCTCGTGATCGGGGGCCGCTTGCCGGCGCACTTGCTCGAAGGCAAGACGCGGGAGAAGCCGCTCCTGGTCGCTGCGGTCGTGTCGGGCGGGAATCCGGATCCGGCCCAGCTCGCGAGCGTGAGGGGTCGATGACGAGGCTCCACGCGCCCGCTGGGCGTGGCTAACGCGAGGTCGAGGGGAGAGGCGCACCGCGCTCCGACCGGCCGCGAGCGCCACGGGCGCCGTCTCCGACCGCCACCGCGAGGGCAATGAGCCCGACCAGGACCAGGACCGCGCCTATCGCCACGGCGGTCGAGAGGTGTCGCGCCGCCTGGGGTCTGGTCGTCGCCTCGGGCGCTTCGCTCTCGCGTGCGGAGCCCTCGATCCGATCTGCGACGACGAGAGCGGCCGACTTCGCGGCGTTCCTGAGGAGAGCGACCGGGACGGCACCGGAGGCCGTCGCAACGACCTCGCCTTGTTCGACCGCGACCGTCTGGATGCTCAGGTCGGAGAGGGCGTCCAGAAGGTCCGCGCTCAGGAGCGAGCACGCCCATTCCACGTCGTCCGTGTGCGCTCGGTAACCCCTGGCCAGCTCGACCGGCCGCGCGCCGAGGAGACTCTCGATCCGAGACAGCGCCGTGGAGCGCTCGAGGCCGAGCCGGCGGCGCGTCGGGACGGGCGTGCTCGCCGTCGCCGACCCGCGGGAGTCGCCCTGGTAGCTCGTGATGGCGACGTGGCGGCGGCGTCCTCCGAGCGCGTTCCGGTGAGGAGGGAACGAACGCGAGATGGACAGCAGCGCCTGCTCGGCTCGCGCGACTCGGGCATCACGTCTCCGGTCGAGAACGACGAGCTGCACGCCGAGGAGCACGAAGGCTCCGATCGTGCAGCCGGCAAGGCAGAGACGCCGCGGGTCGGTGCTCCCCGAGAGGAGGAACATGGGCAAGAGTGAGCCGGCGAGCGCGACTGCGAGGCACGCGAGCGCCAGGTAAACCCCTAGCTTCTTCTTCATGGGAGCGCTCCGACCTTACAGGACCCGAAGCGTGCCCGCGAGCTCGACGGCTCGTCGGGCTGCGCGGACCGGCTCTGCGGGCGAGCCACGTCGAAGGCCGACCACGCCGACGAGGACGGCGCCGCGGCGACGACGGCCCGAGTCTCCCTTCGCGCGAGGGCGCCTCCGCAAGCCGGCGCAAGACCTCGGTCCCTCGCGGGTCGCTCGCGTCGCGTCGCGACGGAGAGCGCAAGATGGCGGCACGATCTGCAGTCGAGGAGGATGCGATCTCCCATGGACCTCTCCCGACGCGGACCGCGGAGCGAGGCCACGAGCTCTCGGCGACCTCCGAGCCCGCGGCGCCCCCGCGTGCGCGCGCCCTTCCGCGCGTCCCCTGGGGCCAGCAAGACGCGGTCCTCGGTCCGGGGCCAGACCCCACCGCGGATTACGAGCACGCGCCAAGGCGTTCACCCCCGGGGACGGTTCTTTCCGCCACGTCAGTGCCCGCGCGGGGATCGCTCACCTCCCTCGAGCTTGGAGCGCACGTCGTCCGGCGCCCGGCGCGTCGGGTTCGAGGGAGCGGCCCTGTCGAAAATCGTTCCAGAGAGGATCATGGCCGCGTCTCGGAGCGCGTCGTGGCTCCGTCGGGCGCCAGGATCCGCGGGCCGTTCGCGCGGCTGTCCGTGCGCGCCGACGACCTGCCGCGCCTCACCGTCGCGCTCGAGACGCGGGCGACGGAGCGCGACAAGGAACGCGGTCTCATCCGCGAGATCGAGGTCGGCGAAGGCGGCTTCGACGACCGCTTCCTCCTCGTGGCGAAGCGGCCGGCTCCGGCGAGCAAGGCGCTCGCGCGGCGCGCGGCCCGGAAGGCGATCTCCGATGCGTTCAACCGGCTCGAGATGCGCCGCCTCGAGATCCACCGGAGCGAGGTCGCGACCACGCTCCCTGCGGAGGAGCTGCGCCCCGAGCGCTGCCTCGAGATGCTCGAGGTCCTCTCGACCGTGGCGCGCGAGCTCGAGCAGGTCGAGCTGGACGTGCGGGTCCTCCGCGGCGAGCGACGCGCGATCCGCGGCGACCTGGGAAGGGCACGCTGCGCGTACTGTCACGCCGACGTGACCGGCGAAGAGCCGGACCTGGTCGCGTGCGAGAGCTGCTCGACGGTGGCTCACGAAGACTGCTGGATCGAGCTCGGTCATTGCCCCGTTCTCGGGTGCAAGGGCGAGCGCCCGGAGCGCGCGCGCGCCTCGTGACGGCCCGAGCTGTCCGCAGAGCGCGGAAGCCGGCCGGTGGGAGCGACCGGAGATCGACGCCACGATGACCGGCGCCCGATCGCACGGCCGCGCGAGGACACCCGCGGTCGTCTTCATGTAACCTGGACGGCATGCGTCCTCGAAGCGGTCTCTTGCTCGCGCTCCTCGCGACTCTCTCGTCCGCGGCGCTCCTGGCGCGAGCGAGGGGAGACGAGCCGCCGAAGGCGGACGCGCCGGCGGCCGACGCGCAGGGAGACGCGCTCCCCGAGGGAGCGACGGCCCGCCTCGGGACTCTCAGGTGGCGCGCGCCCGACGAGGTCCGCTGCTTCGCCCTCTCCCACGACGGGAAGGTCCTCGCTCTCGGCTGCGCGGACAGGACCGTGCGCTTCCTCGACTCCCAGGAAGGAAAGCACCTGAGAAAGACCGACCGCCTCGGAGGAGCGCCGGTCTCGATCTCGTTCTCTCCCGACGGGAAGGCGCTCGTGGCGGCGTGCGACGACCGCTCGGTGCGGATCGTCGTCGTCGCCGACGGCTCGAGCGCGCGAGAGGTCCCGAACCTGCGCGACACCGTCTCCCAGGTGAGCTTCTCTCCCGCCGGGAACGCGCTCGCGCTCGCGTGCGCGGACAAGAGCGTGCACGTCCACTCCTATCCCGACGGGAAGCTCCTCCGGAAGCTCGAGGACGCGAAGGACGAGCCGACCTCGCTCGCTTACTCGTCCTCGGGAGAGACGATCGTGGCCGGCGGGAAGGACCACGTCGCGCGCCTCTGGAAGTCGGACGGAAAGCTCCTCCGGAAGCTCGAGGGTCACGCGGAGGCCGTCTCCGCCGTCTCGGTCTCGCCCGACGGGGCGCTCGTCGCCTCGGGCTCCGAGGACGGGAGCGTCTTCCTCTGGAAGCTCGCCGACGGAAAGCTCCTGAAGAAGCTCGAGGGCCACTCGGACGCCGTCTCGCAGATCGTCTTCGCGAGAGACGGCCGCTTCCTCGCGACGGCGGGAGACCGGACGGTGCGCGTCTTCCGTGTCTCCGACTCGAAGCTCGTCCTCCGGCTCGAGGGCCACGTCGGGCGCGTGACCGGCGTCGCGTTCTCGAACGACGGGAAGACCCTCTACTCGAGCGGGACCGACCAGATCGTGCGCGTCTGGGACGCGAGCGACGGGAAGCCGCAGAAGACGTTCGACGCTCACGCGGGGACCGTGCTCGCGGTCGCGGTCTCGCCGGACGGGAAGACGCTCGCGTCGGGAGCGCACGACACGATCCGCCTCTGGGAGCTTCCGTCGGGAAAGCCGGGGCACACGCTCGAGGGCCACTCGGGGCCGATCCACGCGCTCGCCTTCTCTCCCGACGGGAAGACGCTCGCGTCGGGGAGCGAGGACAGGACGGCGCGGATCTTCTCGCTCGAGACGGGTGAGGGCAGGAAGCTGAGCGGGACGCGCGAGCGCGTGCTCTCGCTCGCCTTCACTCCCGACGGCCAGACGCTCGCCGCCGGCTGCTCGGACGGGACCGTCCATCTCTGGGAGAGCGAGACGGGAAAGGAAGCCAAGGTCATCCGCGCGCACGACGACCGCGTGCTCGCCGTCGCCTTCTCATCCGACTTCGTGCTCGCCACCGGGAGCAAGGACCGGACGATCCAGCTCTTCGCCATGCGAGGAGGCGCCGACGCGAAGTCGATCAAGACGATCGACGCGCACAAGTCCGCCGTGACGTCGCTCGCCTTCTCCCCCGACGGGAAGACGGTCCTCTCGGGGAGCCGCGACCGGACGGTCCGCATGCACGGCCTCGACGGGAAGGCGATCCGCGCGCTCGAGGGCCACGAGGGCGAGGTCGCCGCGGTCGCCTTCTCCCGCGACGGGAAGACGGCCGCGACGGCCTGCGCCGACGGGAAGCTGCGCATCTTCGACGCGGCCGCGGGCACTCTCACGAAGGAGCTCGCCGGCCACGCGGGCGCCGTCTCGTCGCTCGCCTTCGTGGGAGACGGGAAGCTCGCGACCGGAGGCGCCGACGCGACGGTGCTCCTCTGGTCGCTTCCCTGAGCTCACTCGCTCGGGATCGCGTCGAGCACTTCCTGGGCGTGCTTCTTCAGGTCGGTGACCTTGTCGAAGACCTTCTCGATCTTCCCTTCGGGAGAGACGAGGAAAGTCTTCCGCGCGGGATAAGGCAGGTCGCCGTTCTGGGCGCCGTAAGCCTTCGCGAGAGCTTTCTCGGTGTCGCAGAGGATCTTGAAGCCGAAGCTCTCCTTCTTCACGAAGGCGGCGTTGTCTTCCTGGGAGTCGTAGGAGACGCCGAAGACCGTCGTCTTCTTCTTCTCGAACTCCTTCGCGAGGTCGCGGAACCCGCGACCCTCGACGGTTCAACCGGGGGTCGCGCACTTCGGGAAGAACCAGAGCACGAAGCGCTTCTTCTTGAGGTCGGCGAGCTTGACCTCCTTGCCGTCTTGGTCCTTCACCTTGAAATCCGGAGCCGCGTCGCCCGTCTTGAGCGAGACCTTCTCGGTCTTCTTCTCCTCGGGCTTCTCGTCCTTCTTCGCGTCGTCCGCCCGCGCCGCCAGCGAGAGCGACACGGCGAGCGTGAACGCTCCGACCAGAGCCGTTCCACGTGAGAGAGACCGGATTGCTCTCATCGTTCCTCCGAGTTTCTCGAGAGAAGACCTCACGACGGCTTCCTCGCCACGAACGCGAAGATCCCGCCGACGCATGCGAGTGAGCCTAGCACGAGCGAGACGAGCTTCGGGTGATTCGCCTTCGTCGCCCCGAAGATCCAGCCGACGACGACCAGGACGAAGACGACGCCGATGCAGAAGAGCCACAACGGGCGAGCGAACGCGGGCCGCGCGTGCTCGGGTGCCGGCGGCGGCGCGAGAGGGAGATGCGTCACGACCCAGGCCGGCGGCGAGTCTTGTTCGCCCGGTCGCGGCGGCGTCGGGACGAACCGCTGGACCGGCTGCCGCTCCGCCAGGCGAGCGAGCGCCGCGCGGAAGGCGGGCCGGGTGCGGATCGGACGAGGCGGCGCGTTCTCCGGGACGAGGGTGAACACGCTCAAGCGACAGCCGAGCGTCGGGCACTCGGGCAGGAGAGCGCGGCAGTCGCGATGAAGGACGGTCTTGCACCCCGGGCACACGGCCGACTCGTCGTCGAGCGCGTCGTGGCAGAAGGCGCAGCGAGCGTCGGGCGAGAAGCGGCGCTCGACCGAGAGCCGCCCGCTCGGAGACCGGGGTTCGCTCGCAGGGCGCTCTCCTTCCGCCATGCTCTGGAGATTACCATTGGCGCCCCCGCCTCGCGGCGGGCCGCATGAAAGACGGCCGCGCGAACAACTTCGACTTCCTCAGGGTCTTCGCGGCTTCCCTCGTGATCCTGAGCCACTCCTTCCCGCTCACGGGGTCGAGCTTCGAGCCCTACGCGTGGCTCACGGGGTACGACACCTTCGGCACGCTCGCGGTCGAGATCTTCTTCGTCATGAGCGGCTTCCTCGTGACGAGGAGCTGGCTCGACGACGCGCGCGTCGTCGCGTTCTTCAGAAAGCGCGTGCTCAGGATCTTCCCCGCGCTCGCGGCGGCGGTCGCGCTCGCGGTCGTCTTCGTCGGGCCGCTCGTGACGGCGCTCCCGCTCGCGGACTACTTCCAGAACCCGGAGACGCGCGCTTACCTGAAGAACATCTTCCTCTTCCCGATCCGTTACAGGCTCCCCGGGTGCTTCCCGAGAGAGACGAACCCCTACTGGCTGGTCTCTCCGACCGGAGGAGACGCGGTCAACGGCTCTCTCTGGACGCTGCCGATCGAGGTCTCGATGTACCTCGTGCTCCCGGTGCTCGGGAAGCTGCGAGTCCTCTCGAGCCCGCTCGCTCTCCTCGCGGTCGTTCTCGGGCTCGTCTCGCTCGAAGCGTTCTACGCGACGCACGGAGAGCACGCGCGCGACATCGTGCTCACCATGGAGGCGCGCTACGTCGCTCGCCTCGGCGTCTTCTTCTTCACGGGAGCGCTCATGCAAGCGTGGAGGCCGGCGCTCACCTGGTCGACGCCGGTCGCGGCGGGGCTCCTCGTCCTCCTCGTGGCGTCCTTCCGCACGGAGCTCGAGCCCTTCGCGAGCCACGTGGCGGTCCCTTACTTCACGCTCCAGGCGGCGTTCGCGGACGCGGGGCCTCTCCGGAACGCGGGGAAGCACGGCGACTTCTCCTACGGGATGTACGTCTACGCCTTCCCGATCCAGCAGACGCTCGTCTGCTTCTTCCCTCACCTCTCGCCGCTCCGTCTGTTCCCGGCGGCGTTCCTCGCGACGCTCGCCGTGTCCGTCGTCTCGTGGCACGCCCTCGAGAAGCCGGCGCTCGGCCTCAAGGGGAGAAAGCCGCCCGCGCCCGAGCCCGCGCCCGCTCCGAGCGTCGCGGAGGCGGAGCCCAGGTGAGGGACCTGCTCAAGAGCCTCGCCCGCCGCGTGCCCGCGATCCGCCGGCTGCTCGAGGAGAGGGATGCGCTCCGTGCGCGCGTGGCCTCGCTCGAGGCCGAGCGCGCGTCACGGGAGAAGACCTTCGTGCCGCCCGGTCACTTCTACTCGCCCATCACGGACGCGAAGGAGATCGAGCGGCGCTCGGCGTCGATCTTCGACCGCTCGCGACGCGAGCTCGCGGGAATCGACGTGAGAGAGAAGGAGCAGCTCGCGCTCCTCGGGGAGCTCGCGGTTTTCTACAAGGACATGCCGTTTCCTCGAGAGAAGACGGAGGGCTCCCGCTACTACCTCCAGAACGACGCCTACTCCTACTCGGACGCGATCCTGCTCCACGGCATGATCCGCCACCTGCGCCCGGCGCGGATCGTCGAGCTCGTGGCAGACGCGGGGGCGCGGCTCGATGTGCGCGCGCGAGCGCTCGAGGACCTCGACCTCGCGCTGTTCTCGGAGCTCGGCGAGCGCGACATCCTCTTCATCGACTCGACCCACGTCACGAAGACGGGGAGCGACGTGAACCGGATCTTCTTCGAGATCCTGCCGCGCCTCGCCGCCGGAGTTCACGTCCACTTCCACGACGTCTTCTGGCCGTTCGAGTACCCGCGCGAGTGGGTCCTGGAGGGGAGGAGCTGGAACGAGAGCTACCTCCTGCGAGCCTTCCTCCAGTTCAACTCCCGCTTCGAGATCGTGCTCTGGAACACGTTCCTCGAGACCTTCCACGAGGAGATCTTCGCGCGAGAGATGCCGCTCTGCCTCGAGAACAAGGGCGGCAGCATCTGGCTCAGGAAGACGGGCGACCTCGAGCGCGATCCCTGAGCCTGGCGGGGAAGACGATCACGGCTCGCAGGGCCGCCTTGAGGCGCGGGAAGCGGTCGATCCACGCGAGCGCGCGCATGAGGGCGCGGAACGAGAGCTTTCCCTCGACCGCTCCGAGCGCGGCGCTCCTGGCTCGCAGATGCTCGAGCTCGGCCTGGTGCGAGAGGAGCTCCGGGACGGTCGCGAGGCAGACGAGGCGCCGTTTGAGCTCGAGGATCCTCGCGCGGGCCTCCTCCCACGAAGCGACGCTCGCGGGAGAGGGCTCGCCGTGGCCCGGGACGATCACGGTGTTCGAGCCGTCGCGCCGCAGGCGATACTCCGCGACCGGCGTGTCGAGCCTCGCGAGGTCGATCTCGAACGACGCCGCGAGGCGGAGGAGCAGCTCGTAGTCCTCGAGGCGAGAGAAGCTCTCGTCGAAGCGGAGGTCGAAGGCGCCGGTCCTCGCGCGATCGATCACGTAGGTGTGGATCGGGAGGAAGTTCGTGAGGAAGAGGTCGATGCGAGAGAGCCCGGTCGATCCTTCTCGCGGCGCGAGGAACGGCCGCTTCTCGGAGGTGAACCATCGCTCGCCCGATCGCGAGAGGACCGCCGTGCGGCAGCCCCCGGCCGCGACGGCGCTTCCGCTCGAGCGGAGGCGGGCCACGAGGGTCTCGTAGCCTCCCTGGTAGACCACATCATCATCGTCGAGGAAGGCGAGGTAGCGCCCGCGGCTCTCCTCGATCCCGCGGTTCAGGAGCCGGGAGCGGCCGTCTTTCCCGTCGCTCACCGGGACGGGGACGACGCGCGCTCGCGGCTTCGTCGGCCAGGGCTGCGAGGCGACGAGCGCTTCGACCGATGCAAGGAGCGCCGGGCTCCCGTTCTGGACGACGACGACCGGCTCGATCTCGGGAAAGCCCGAGACGGCGAGCGAGAAGATCGCCTCGTCGAGGAAAGGAAGCCGCTTCTCGTCGTGGAGGCGGACGATCACCGAGAGGAGCCCGTCCTCCAGCGCGCGCTCGACGACGGGCGCGGCTCCGCCTTGCCGCGGCGCGGCCTCGAGCAGGACCTGGTAGCTCCTCGTGCCCGCGTTCCACTGCTCGAGCGCCCGCGCGAGCGCTTCCTGGTCCCTCGAAGCGAGCGGAGCCGTCCACTCCTGGATCGCGAGAGAGCGTTCGATCCGGGACACCGAGACGACGTCGAGCGAGGAGCGGGCGAGCGCCGCTCTCGCGGTCTTCTCGGTGAAGAAGCGGAGGTGCGTCGCGTCGAGGAGGCCCGACTCCTGGTAAGAGAAGTCGTCCACGAGGAGCCGGAGCACCACGCTCGCGCTCGCGACGTTCGGGAGAGAGACGAGCACCCTCGCTCGCGAGGGCAGGCTCGCTCCGAGCGCCGCGAGGAGCCGCTCCGGCTCCAGCAAGTGCTCGAGCACGTCGAGGAGCAGCACGTAATCGGGCTCGAAGCTCCTCGCGAGAGCGACGACGCTCTCCCGATCGCGCTCGAGGTCGTGCGCGCGGAAGCGATCTCCCGGGATCCGGAGGTTCGCGTGCGGCGAGCGGTCCACCCCCAGGACCTCGCACCGCTTTTCTTTCAGCAAGAAAGCGAGCACGGACGCGTTCCCGCAGCCCAGGTCGAGCACGCGGCTCCCGGGGCGGACGCGCTCCGCGGCCCACCCGTAGGGCGAGGCGCGCGGGTCGGGCTCGAAGTCGAAGTCGTAGCGCTCGGTCACGGGTTACCAGCGCGCGCGCGCGAACGTGAGCGCGTGCTCGAAGTCGGCGACGCCGGCGCCGTCCTCGCGGACGCGGTCGGCCTCGTCGAGCGCCGGGAGCTCGCCCCGGGACGAGAAGAACCCGCGCCGGAGAAGCTCGCCCTCGGCCCACTCCTCGAACGCGGCGCTCCCCCACTTCCGCGCGAGGCGGCGCGCGGAGAGGAGGTGGTGCCTCTCCGCCAGAGGAGCGCTCGCGCGCGAGAGGACCTTGTGCGCGAAGATCGCTCCGGGCGCCGTGAGCACGGAGAACCCCGCGCGCCTCGCGCGCCACGAGTAGTCCACGTCCTCCGCGTAGAGGAAGAAGCCGGGGTCGAAGCCGCCGATCTTCTCGTGGACGACCCTCGGCACGAGGAGGCACGCTCCCGATGCCCAGGGCGTCTCGAGCGTCAGCGGGTCATAAGGCTTCGGGTGCTCCTCGGGGAACTGCCTCGCCTCGACGAGGCTCCCGGGTCTCTTCTCCCACGTCGCGTGAAGCTCGCGGAGCGCGTTCGCGTGGAGGACGCCGTCGGGGTTCACGCACACGAACGCCTCGCAGCGCGGATCCTTGAAGGCCGCGTCCAGAAGCACGTTCGCCGCTCGCGCGAAGCCTACGTTTCCCGAGGACGGATGGCGGACGACCTCTCCCGGCCACTCGCTCGGCGCGCCGTTGTCGATCACGTGGACGACGAGAGAGACGCTCTCCGGGAGGCGGGTGCTCGCGTTCACGAGAGAGAGATGGAGATGAGAGAGCACCGCGGGTGAGCTCTCGTAGGTCACGACGCCCAGGGCGAGCGTGCGCGGGGTCATGGGGCGCCATGCTACCCGCTCGCCGCGCACCCGAGCGGATCGATCACCGTGGCCCGCGGAGGCCCGCGAGCTTGGCGCGGACCGCCGGCGCCTTCGGGTCGTTCGGGGCGAGCTCGAGGAAGCGCTCGAGGTCCTTCGCGGCGCCTTCCTTGTCGCCCGAGGAGAGGCGCGCGACGCCACGGCCTCCCCAGGCGTTGGCGAGGCGCGGATCGACCTCGATCGCCTTCCCGTAGTCCGAGATCGCGCCTTCGAGGTCGCCCTTCTTTTTCCGTACGTTCCCGCGGTCGTACCAGGCCGCTGCACGGCGCGGGTCGAGCTCGAGTGCCTTCCCGTAGTCCGAGATCGCGCCTTCGAGGTCGCCCTTCTTCCACCGCGCGAGCCCGCGGTTGTACCAGGCCG
>JACQDU010000418.1 GCA_016200955.1 bacterium | reverse complement strand
TGGTGCGGAGCATCAGGAGCGATTCGATGCTGCTTTGGGGGAGGGAGCGGCGGCCGTACATCATCCCGATGAAGGTCCCGCCGGGGCGCAGGACGCGGTGGATCTCGGAGACGATCTTTCGCGGGCTCTCGCTGTGGTGGATCACGCCCCACGAGTATACCAGGTCGAACGAGGCGTCCTCGAACGGGAGCGACTCGGCGTCGATCCGCCGCAGCTCGGACTCGAAGCCGTAGGCCGCGAGGCGAGCGCGCGTCGTCTCGATCGCGGCGTCGGTGAGGTCCACTCCGTGGCACTCGAGCCCGGCGCGCGCCCACTGGAGGTGGTCCGTCCCGGCGCCGACGCCGACCTCGAGGAGCTTCTTCCCGTGGTGCCGCGTGAACTGGGCGACCGAGTGGATGAAGGGCTCGACCGCGTAGCGGTGCTCCTCGACGCGCTCGAACCACGCGAGCGAGCGAGGCTCGAGCTCCCCCGTGAGCTCTTGGCTCGTGCCGCACGGCTCCCGCTCCCAGTAGCGGCGGACCTGGTCGTTGAGCTTCTCCTCCAAGCGGGCCTCGCGCCGCGCGAGCTTAGCAGCAGGGAGAGAATCCGCGGAAGGAGATTCGGCGTTCGCCGACGCAAGACGACCGTGCGGGGTCAGCTCCGAGGCTTCTTCGTGCTCGTCTCCTGCTGGAGCTGGCGGAGGTAGTCCTTCCACTCGTTGAGCTTCTGCGGCGGGAGGTGGTTCGTGCCGAGGTCGATCGCGCGGTCGAGGTCGTCCGCGGCCTGGTTCCAGTCGTCGAAGAAGACGTCGCACTTCATGAGGATCACGTAAGCCCACGCGCGGCGGACGATGTCGTCGTCCTTCGTCCCGACGATCTTCAGGTGATCGCGGCAGTTCTTGTAGAAGGGCGTGGCCTTGGCTCGGTGGTCCTGCGCCTCGCGCTCGAGCGCCTGGGCGTCGGCCTGCTTGCCCTCCTCCTGGCGCTTCTTGCCCTCGAGGTGAGCGCGGCGCTCCTCGAGGTGCTCGGTCTCTCCCGTGTCGTAATAGAGCCGGGCGAGAGCGAAGCGCATGCGGTGGTGGTTCGGGTAGGCGGAGAGGCCGTCCTCGAAGATCTTGATCGCGCCCTGGGTGTCTCCCTGGGACTTCGCGACGCCCGAGCGATAGACCTCGTCGGCCTCGGTCTGGCTGGAGGAGCAGCCCGCGACCGACAGCGCCAGCGCCGGCAAGAGCGCGAGGAGCCAGCCCTTCGGTCTCGCCGGCCCCTTCTTGCCCGAAGGCACGATCAAGGATTCCTCCGCCGCGCGGGTTGAGACGTCCGGCGCGGCCGCGGGTTCAGTCGCCGGCACCGCGCTCATTGCCCATGCCGTCGCGAGGCGCCGTTACCCTCCGCTTGTCCCGGTCCTCGGAGAGCGGCTTCGGGGTAGCGCGGTCGATCTCGACGTTTGCGAGGTAAGTGTTGATCTCGGAACGGTAGAACTCGAAGTTCTTCCGCGCGTCGGCATCGAGGTCCGGCATCTCGAGGATCTTGTTGATCCATGCCAGCGACTTCTTGAAGTTTCCGAGCTGGAACTCGATGCTCCACATGTAGAAGGCCCCAGCCTTCCACATAGTCATCTCACCCATCAACTTCTCGAACTCCCGCCTCGAAGCGAGGTGATAGGCGATCATTGCCTTCCGGTGCTTTTCGATGACCTCCGTGAGCTTCGGGTCCTCGGGCTTCTTCGCGAGCTGATCCTCGCCCCGCTTGTGGACCGCCGCGTCCAGGTTCCAGAACTCGGCCGAACCCTTGATGAAGAGCGCCTTCCCGAGCGTGTACCGCTCGGGTGTGTCGGACGGGACGCTGTCGAGCACGCGGGACATGATCGCGATGGCCTGGTCGAGGCGGGTCTCGGGTCGCTTCGTGTCATCGGGCCACACCTGCTTGTAGACAACCATGTCGTTGCCAGTCCCGCCGAGGTTCGTCTTCTGCTCAAGGCACCACTTGATGGCGTCGCGCCGCTCCTTCACCCAGTGAGCGACGTTCTCTGCGTCTTCCTTCGACCCGAACTTCACATCCTCATCGGCCAGGTAGTCCTCGTTGGATTTCAGGATTTTTTCCCAAGGAACTCCCGTGTAGGCTTCCTTTCCGGCGAACACAGGCGACGGAATCGGGTTCTCCGGCGCGTCCCTGTCCGGCTTGACGTCTGGCGAGCAACCGGAGACGGCGAGGACCGAGAGAAGCGCTCCTCCGAGGAGAGCGGAGCGGACCGGGTGCGAACGAACGATCTCGACGAGAGACATCAGCCGACATCCTCCAGTTCGTCCGTCTCTCGCTCGTGCGCGGTGGCGAGGAGGCGGGCGAGACGCGCGGGATCCCCGTCGGGACGGATCGTCTTCTCGTTCGAGATCTCGACCAGGCCCGGTTTCGCGCCACGGGGCTTCCGCACGTATTTTCGCGGGGTGTAGCTTACATCGGCTCGCGTGTTGCCGCGCACCTTCGAGTAGTGGACGGCGAGGGCGGCCGCGTCGAGCAGGGTCTCGAGCGGGACCGACTTGTCGCGCTCCGTGCGAACGATGACGTGCGAGCCGGGGAAGCCGCGCACGTGGAAGAACAGGTCGTTCCCGCGAGCGACCGTCAGCGTGAGGCGGTCGTTCTCCTCGTTCGACCGGCCGACGAGGATCGTGAAGCCGCGGGAGTCGAACTTCCGCGGCCCGCGCGGCTCGTCTTC
>JACQDU010000417.1 GCA_016200955.1 bacterium | reverse complement strand
TCGCGCTGTTCAGGAATTACCGGCGCCACCGCATGCTCCACGCGAAGGAAGTGAGGCGGCAGGAGCCGCTCCTCCGCTCGACGGGGCTGCGAGCGGGGACGCTCTACTACGACTGCATGACCGACGACGCGCGGCTCGTCGTCGAGACCGCCGTGGACGCGGTCGCTCGCGGCGCGATCGTCGGGACTCACCTCGAGGTCACGGCCTTCCGGCGAGACGCGCTCGGCCGCGTGATCGGCGTCGCCGCGCGCGACATGCTCCATGAGCCCGAGCAAGGGAAGAAGCCCGAGGAGGTCCTCGTGCGCGCTCGCGTCACGATCGCCGCGGCGGGCCCGTGGACCGACGAGCTCCTGAAGCTGGTCCCCGGCCAGCGAACGCTCCTCCGTCCGACGAAGGGAGTGCACCTCGTCCTCTCGCGCGAGCGGCTCCCGATCGACCACGCGATCGTCCTCGCCGCCGTGCGCGACGCGCGGGTCCTCTTCGCGATCCCGTGGGGGCCGCGGACGATCGTCGGGACGACGGACACCGACGATGCCGGCTCTCCCGACGCGTGCGAGGCGAACGCCTGGGACGTGGACTACCTCCTCGAGACGGCGAACCACTACTTCCCGAAGCTCGCCGCTCGCGAGGAGGACGTGATCTCGACGTGGGCCGGCCTCCGGCCGCTCATGGCGGCGCAGGCGGAGCGCGCGTCCGACGTCTCGCGCGAGCACGAGATCCTCGACGTGGCGCCCGGCCTCCTCACGATCGCGGGAGGGAAGCTCACGACGTATCGCCTCATGGCAGAGCAGGCCGTGGATCGCGTCGTGCGCAAGATCGGCGTCCGCTCGGGCGGCGCGGCCCTCTGCGCGACCGAGACGACGCCTCTCCCGGGAGCGAGCGATCCGGACGCTCTCGCGGACCTGCCGCGCGCGGCCGAGAGGCTTGCCCGCGCGCGCGGCTTGCCCGAGGACGTCGCGCGCCACCTCATCTGCTCTTACGGCCTTCGAGCGAACGGCGTCCTCGAGGCCGGCCAGGCCGAGGGCGCCTCGAGCGAGCGGCTCGTCCCCGACTTGCCGTACGTCTGGGCGGAGGTCGCCTTCTCCGTCCGCCAGGAACTCGCGCAGCGTCTGGACGACGTCCTCCGCCGCCGCACGCTCGTCTTCCTGAAAGACCGTGACCAGGGCCTCTCCGTCGCCGAGCCCGTCGCCGCCCTCATGGCTCGCTTGCTCTCCTGGGACAGAGACCGCCAGGAAGCCGAGGTCCGTCGCTACCGCGACCTCGTCTCCCGCTCGCGCGCTTACCTGACCCGCGCCCTCCCCTCCGCTCTCGCCGGAAGCTAGAGAGGCCCGCCGCCGGCTGACTTCCTCACGACCGACGTCGGGCCTAGATCGCGAGCGCGGCGGCGACACTAGCTGGTTCCTGGCCGGAAAGTCGGCGGCGCGGCCAGCTCGAGATGGACAAGGGAACACGGAATAACAACAGGGAATGACAACTGAGAATTAGGAATGGCGCTGGCTTCAGTAATACCAGCCTCATTTCCGATTTCTAATTCCGTGTTCCGTGTTGATATTCCGTGTTCTCGACGTGGCGTTTCCGGCCACGAACTAGCTGGACCCAAAGGGGGTCTGGGGCGCAGCCCCAGCCGCGAATGGAGCGGAGGAGGGCGGAGCCCTTCTCACCTGCCCCGGGCAAGCTCCTCGAACAGCCGCCCCGCCTTCTTGAGAGAGTCCTCGGCGCCGGAGAAGTAGCGGTCGCTCTCGCGCTTCTCGGCGGTGCGGACCCAGTCCTCGGCTTCGAGGAACTTCGGGTGCTCCTTCTTACCCTTGTCGATCGCGCCCAGCTTGACCTCCTCGACGGCGTCGCGCAGGACCTTGAGCTTGCGCTTCCAGGCGGCCGTGGGAGCGGCCTTGACCGTCGCCTGCTTCCACTTGTAGTCCGCCTGCGTGAAGCGCTCGACGGCCTTCGCGAAGTCCTCGACCAGGAGAGCGGCCTCGCCCTCGTCCATGGCGGAGCGGCCGTTGTCCCAGTCGGCCGTGGCCCACTCGTCCGCCGACTCGGCCTTGGCCTCGCCCTTCCTCACGTTCGCGGAGCTCCGCGCGCGGAGAGCGTCCTGGGCCTTGGGAGAGGCGAGCGAGGCCTCGGCCCAGAGCTTCGCGGCCTTCTCCCAGAGCCGGCGAGCCTGGACGGGGTCGCCCTCGTCCTGCGCCTTCTGCGCCTCGCCCTCGGCGTCGTTCGCGTCGCGAGCCGCGCGCAGCATGAGGCCCTTCGGGAGAGGACCTGGGCGGCCTCGCGGGCCTTCTTCGCGTCCGCGCGCGCGGCCGAGGCTCCCTGCTTCACGGAGCCGGACTCGGAGGCGACCTTGTAGCGCGTCGCCGCGGCCACGAAGTCGGCCTTCGCTCGCGCGTAGTCGTTCGCCGCGAGCTTGGAGTTCCCGGACTCCTCGAGCGTCTTGGCTTCCTCGAGCTCGCGGTTCGCGAACTTCGCCGACTCGAGGCTCTCGACCTTCTTGCGAGCGGCCTGGGCGTCGAGGCGAGCGGAGAGGGCGCTCCCGCACTCGCCGGCCTCGGTGAACGCCGAGACCGCGCGGCGCGCGGCGTCGAGCGCGGCCGCGAAGTCGCGCGAGCCGATCCTCTCCTTGGCCTGCGCGACGAGCCCTCGCCCGAGCTCGAGGGAAGCCGAGAAGTCCGCGCGGGAGCTCGACTCCGACGGGACGAGCGCGAGCGCCTTGCGCAGCACCGCGTCCGCCTCGTCGAGGGTGTCCTCGACCTGGTGCCGGAGATGGCCCTCGATCGCCGCGATGCTCCCCTTGACGGCCGCGTTCCTTCCGTCGAGCGCGAGCGCTTGCCTGTAGGCCTCGAGCGCTCCCACGAGGTCGTTCGCGTCCTCCCGCTTCTTCGCGAGGGCGATGAGGGTCTTGCAGTCCTCGCCGGTCTTCCGCGCGGCGATCTCGACCTCGAGCTCCTTGATCCTCGGCTCGAGCGCGTCGCCCGCGAGGCCGGCTTGCTGCATGATCTTGAGCCCTTCCTTCAAGCAACGGAGGGCCTCCACGAGGTCGCCTTGCTGCTCGGCCTTCCGGGCGAGGTCTACCCACTCGCTGTTCCGCGCGGCTTCCATCATCGACTTCACGTCGGAGGAGCTCGCGGCGATGTCGTCGAGCTGGTCGAGCACGAACTCCGCGAAGCCCATCTCCCTCCGAGCGATGAGGCGCTGGGCGAGGCCCTTGATCGCATCGAGCCTCCCGCCCTTGGCGGCCGCGCTCGAGGGGTCCTGCTCCAGGACGAGCTCGAACGACTTCATGGCCTCGCGGTAAGCCCGGCGGGCGTCGAGCTCGGCCACGTCCGGCCGCTTCGCGCTCGCGAGAGCGTCGTAGCCCTTCTGGAGCAGGCTCGTCACGCGCTCCGCGCGCTCGCGGTGCTCCCGGGCTCCTTTCACGACCTCGTTCGCCGCGAACGCCACGAGGAGGAGGAGAAGGATCGCCGCGAATCCCGCGGCCGCGCGGTTCCTGCGCGCGATCCTCCATGCCTTCGTGAGAGGACCCGCGGGCTTCGCGAGGACGTGGTTTCCCTCGAGGTAGCGGTCGATGTCGTCCGCGAGCGCCGCGGCGGTCGGGTAGCGCCGGGTCATGTCCTTCTCGAGCGTCTTCAGGCAGACGGCCTCGAGCTCGGGGTGAACCGAGTTGTTGAGCCGGCGCGGCGGCACGGGGTCGTCGCGCACGACCTTCGACATGATGTCGTGGATCGAGTCGCCCTCGAAGGGAGGGCGCGCGGCGAGCATCTCGTAGAGGGTCGCTCCGAGGGAATAGATGTCGGAGCAGGGACCAACGTCCTTGTGGCGGCCCGAGGCCTGCTCGGGCGACATGTAGCAAGGCGAGCCGAGCGTGAGCCCCGTCCGCGTGAGCTTCGCGTCGGTCTCTCCCGCCTCGAGGTCCTTCACGATCCCGAAGTCGGAGAGCCTCGGCTCTCCCGTGTTCTTGTCTATGAGGACGTTGTCGGGCTTCACGTCGCGGTGGACCACGCCGTTCTCGTGCGCGTGAGCGAGAGCGCGCGCGATCGACCGCGTGATGAGAGCGGCCTTGCGCGGCGAGACTCCCTCGGAGCGGACGATGTTCGCGAGGGACTCTCCCTCGATCAGGTCCATGACGAGGTAAGGGAAGCCGTCCTCGGTGCCCGCGTCGTGGACGCGCACGATCGACGGGTGGTCGAGGCGAGCCGCCGTCTTCGCCTCTCGCCGGAAGCGCTCGAGCACCTCTCCGTCGGCGTGCGCTCCCTGGACGAGGACCTTGAGGGCGTAGAGGCGGTCGAGGCCCACGTGGCGGACCTTGTAGACGACCCCCATGCCGCCCTTGGCGATCTTCTCGACGACCTCGTACTGCCCGAAGCGCGCCTTCTCGGGCGGAAGCTCGCGCTCGACCTTGGGCGTCATGAGAGGCGTGGGAGCTTCGGGGACCGTCGCGTCCGGTCGCGTGCTCGGGAGCGCGGACGCGAGCCCCTCGCCCGACGGGCGCTTCCTCGACGCCGAGTCGTCGGCCGAGGAGCCCCGGCGGCGCGCCGCGGACGAGGAGAGCTCGTCGGAGGCCTTCTTCCCGACCGCGACGGGGGCCGCGAGCTTCACGAGGCGCTGCGCCGTCGCGAGCTTCTCCTTCGAGATCGCTCCCTGCTGGAGGAGGATCGACCCGAGGTCGCGCGTCGTCTGCTTCCCGCGGATCTGCTCGAGCGCTTGCTGGAGCGCGCTCTCGGAGACGAGGCGCTGCCCCACCAGGATCCGTACGAGCGCCTCGTCCTCGCGGGTCACGGGTCTCCCCGTTCCGCGCGGGGCGTGGGTGCGAGCTTGGCTTTCCCGCGAGCCGTCAAGGCGGGCCCTCGCTCCGCAGAGGATAACGGGTCTCTCGCGGAGGGGGTAGGGTGCTCTCTAAGCAGCCTCGTCCGAGATCGCCTCGCCGATGGCGACGGCGTTCTTCTCGCCCTCCTCGGTGAGAGTCACCACACGCCGGGGCGTGCCTCGGCGGCTACCGAGAGTCAGGGTCTTCACGAGCCCCGCGCGCTCGAGCGCGCCCAGCTAGCTCTCGAGGGAGCTCGGACGCATCTCGACGGTGATCGCGAGGCGCTTGGGAGTCTGCGCTCCCTTGACCGCGAGCTGATCGACGATCTCCTTGGCGCGAGACCCGAACGTATCCACGGCCTTCCAGCCTTTCCGGGTGGTCGCCGCGACTTCCTCGGCCTCTCGCTCGGCGAGCTGTGCCTGGAGGTCCCTCACGTAAGGAAGCCGGTCGAGGTGGCCTATGCAGTAAGGCTTTCTTTCGGTGGTGGCGTGTCCGCACCCAGCCACGTGGCAATGCTCGCGGGCCTGGACGGGATGGCGACCCGGGCGGCGGGCTCGTCGGTGATCGAGCGTCAAAGCGCGAGTCTTCTTGATCCGGCCCATGCGCTCTCCTCTTGCCCGACGGAGAGGCCGAGGCAGATGACGTGCCGAACGACGTTCATCCAAGGGGGCGAAGGAGCCAGGCCCCGCGCACCCGCTCGACAGTGAGACAGTTTCTTCCAGCCAGGTGACGCTGGCTTGAACGGTTCGTGCTCATCACCATTTGCCGGGGGGATGCCCACGGGGATGCCTCCCCGCATTCCCGCTAGACCCCAACTATCGCTGGCGAGCGTGCGTGCGGTCTCTCCGGTCTGTGCACAGGGAGCCTCCGTGCTCCCGGGGGGCGGTCTCGCAGCGATGGGAACGGTTCGTGCCTACCCGGACGTGGGCGGGCGAGCTCTCCCGCGGATGGTCGGAACGAGACCGGCGGCTTACCCGAGCAGGAACTTCCTCCGGAACTCGTCGATCTCCTCGTCCTTGAGCTTCTTCGAGCGCACGAGGGCGCGGCGGACCTTGTCGGGGTCCTTCTCGATCTCGCAGGCGATCTTCGTCGCCGTGCCCACGAGACCGTCGAGCTTCCCGCCCAGGACCTTCCCGAGAGCGTCGCGGAAAGGCGCCGTGAGCGCGTGGAGCTCGTCGCTCGCGACGCGGAAGAAGACGAAGCACTCCGTCGCGACCTTCTTCTTGTCGTCCTTGTCCTCCCTCCAGCGGCAGACGATCACGCCCGTGCCCTTCGTCTTCGGGAGGAGGACGCCCTCCACGCTCCCGCGGGCGACGATCACGATGCGGCCGTCTTCCTCGAAGACGCGCTCGCAGTCGGCCTGGGCGCCCTCGGTGTCGTCGATCGAGAACTTCGCCTCGCCCTTTCCCTCGATCACGTATTTCCCGAGCTCGAGCTCGCGCGACGCGACCGAGGCGAGCGGGAGGCGCCTGAGGAGCCAGCCGTACGTGTCCGCCGTGCAGTGGATCGTCTTCTCGTCGAGCCGGCGGCGGACCGTGTAGCGCCGCGTGACCTTCCAGAGCTCCTTCCTGAGATCGACCTCGAGCTTCTCGAAGGGCACGAGGTCCTCCGCCTTGGGGGAGTCCTCGTCCGGCTTCTCCTTGTCCTTCTCTTTCTCCTTGCTCGCGTCGTCCTTCTTCGGCTCCTCTTTCTTCGGCGGCTCATCGCCCCGGAGCGCGAGCGGCGCCGACACGAACGCGGCGAGGATCGCGGCCAGGGCGAGATACGGGACTCTCATGCGATCCTCCGGCGTGCTCGGGCGAGCCGGAGGGAGTATACGCGTCGTGTGCTCGACGGCCATGATGTGAGAAGACGACTCCCGTGAGCGAGAAAGACCGCCGCTTCGAGAGAGCCGCCGGAGTCCTGATCGCTCGCGAGGGCGATCGGCGCTGGCTCC
>JACQDU010000416.1 GCA_016200955.1 bacterium | reverse complement strand
GAGATCCCGGAAGTTGCGGCCCGTGTCGTCGGCGCGCCAGATGTAGTACTCGACGTGGACGTGGTTCTCGGCGCTCTCGATCGCCGCGTAGATCCGCGAGAAAGTCGCCTCGGCGTCCACGAGGAGCTCGACCGAGTTCCCGCCGCACGAGGGCCGCCCGACCTTGTCCGCGAGGAGCGCGAGCCCGCGCGCGGGCTCGGGCAGCGCGGCGAGCGCGGTCTCCTCGGCGAGCGCCTCGAAGCGGCGTATGGCCGCCGTGGACGCGGCGATCCCCGGCGCGACGGCGGCCTCGGCAAGCTGCCTCTTCCGTCGCCGCCAGCGGATCCTCTGCGTGCCGAGGGCCCAGAAGGCGATGAAGCCTATGTAGGGGAGAAGAGCGACCGCGAGCATCCACGCGAGCGTCGCCCCGCTCTCGCGCCTCTGGACGAGTATGCGCGGGATCAGGGCGATCCCGAGGATCCAGCCCGCGGAGATCGCGAGGATGACGGCGGCGGGGAGCACGCGAGGAGCATAAGGGAGGAGAGACGCGCGCGCTCGGTCTCCGCGGTTCTCTCAGGAAGCGTGCGGCTCGTCGCTCCAGGCCTCGACCGTGACCTCGAAGGCCGCGAGCTGGCCTCCGCGGAGAACGGTCGCCGTCGCGGGCTTCCCGATCCTCTCCTCGTCCAGGAAGTCGAGGAGGTCGTGCACGGAGGCGATCGCCTTTCCGCCGAAGGAGACGAGGACGTCTCCCTGAACGAGCCCGGCGCTCTCGGCCGCGCTCCCGGGAGCGATCGAGACGAGGAGGAGCCCGACTTCCTGGGAGGCGAGCTTCGCGAGAGCCGGAGAGAGCCGGACGGGCTGCGCTCCGATGCCCAGGAATCCGCGGCGGACGTGGCCGTGCGCGAGGAGCGCTTCGGTCACGCGAGCGATCGTCGCGACCGGGATCGTCGTGGGCGTCCCCCGGAGGAGCCCGACCGTGTTGATCCCGAGGGCCGCTCCCGCGGCGGAGGCGAGGACGCTCCCCGAGAAGCCGGGCTGGAGGTCGATGTCGGGCTGCAGGAAGCGCTCGAGCTTCCCTCCCTCGGGCGTGCGCCAGGGCTCGCTCCCGAGAGCGCCGACGATCCCCCACGCGGCTCGGGCCGTGCGCCCCGGACGGGAGATCGCGAGGACGACGTGCCCGACCCTGACTCCGTCGAGCACGGCCCACGGCGCCACGGGGAGCCCGTTCGCCGCGATCCTCAAGACGGCGAGGTCGGTGCCGTGATCGCGTCCCACGAGCGTCGCCGGGAGAGTCGTCCCGTCGGGAAGCGAGACCTGGATGTCCTCGTCGCGCTCGACCGCGTGAGCGGCCGTCACGATCGTCCCGTCGCTCGAGAAGACGACCCCGGAAGAAGGTCTCCGGCAGCGAGCGTCCACTCGCACGACGCTCGGGCCCACGCGCTCGACGGTGGCCGCCAGGGCCTCTCCGAGCTCGACCGCAGCTTGGCTCACGTTTCACCTCTCGCTCGAAGCTACGGTTTCTTCTCCGCCGAGACCACGCCCCGTCCGGCCGGGCGAGCACCTCCCCGGACGGGCAGGCGGCCTCTCCCGGAGGAGAGGACGTCGCGGGGCGGCCTCGTCCGAGCCATGTTGACCGCATGTCCTCAGAGAGCCACCAGCCCGAGCTGGAAGGCGCGGACGACGGCCTCGAGGCGGCTCTGGACGCCGAGCTTCCCGAGGATCGCGTTCACGTGGAACTTCGCGGTGTGCTCGCTGATCCCGAGCCGGTGCGCGATCTCCTTGTTCGAGAGGCCGCGGGCGAGGAGGCCGAGCGCCTCGACCTCGCGCGGGGTCAGCGGCTCCGCGTGTCCTGCGAGCGCACGCGACCTCTCTCCCAGGAGCGCGCCGGCGAGCGCCGGATCGAGCACGACGAGCCCGCGCGCCACGGCCAGCAGCGCCGCGGCGAGCCTCGGCCCGTCCGCGCTCCGCTCGAGCACGCCCCGCGCGCCCGAGGAGAGAGCGACGGCCGCTCCCTCGGAGTCCGGGACGAGGACGAGCGAGTCGACGCTCGCTTCGGGTGAGAAAGGCGAGCCCGGCGGCCCGGGCCCGAGGTCGCGCAGGAGGACCCGGGGCCGGTGCGACGCGAGAGCGCTCGCGAGGTCCGACACTCCCGACTCGCCGGCGAGGACGACGCCGGGCTCGTGCGCGAGGCGGAACGCGAGCCCGCTCCGCGCGAGCGGGTCGTCTCCCACGAGGAGCACGCGCACGGGAGCCGTCGCTTCCACGCTCCCTCAACGGTCGAGCGGCATCATCGCTTCCCTCTCGCCGTCCCATCGGCATAATCGCGGCCATGGCGATTGGCCCCTACGAGGTCCTGGGCGAGATCGGCCGCGGCGGCATGGGAGTCGTCGTCCGCGCGCGCTCTCCCGGCGGGACGGTCGTCGCGATCAAGCAGCTCCTCCAGGCAAGGAAGCCCGACGCCGTGGCTCGCTTCGAGCGCGAGCGCCGGCTCCTCTCCGAGCTGGGAGAGAAGGACGGCTTCGTCCCTCTCCTCGACGCGGGCGTCACGCCTCACGGGCCTTACATCGTCATGCCCTTCCTCTCGAAGGGCACGCTCCGAGCGAGGCTCAAGCGGGGCGCGCTCCCGGTCGACGAGGTCATCTCGATCGGGCGCGCTCTCGCGAGGGCCATGGCGCGCGCGCACGAGCGGAAGATCGTCCACAGGGACCTGAAGCCCGACAACGTCCTCTTCTCCGACGACGGCCGTCCTCTCGTGACGGACCTCGGCCTCGCGAAGCACTTCGCTCGCGACAACCCCGACGCCCGGGGGAGCGTCTCGATCTCCCTCGACGGCGAGATCGTGGGCTCCGTGGGCTACATGGCGCCCGAGCAGATGAACGACGCGAAGCACGTCGGCCCTCCGACCGACGTCTTCGCGCTCGGCTCGATGCTCTACGAGTGCCTCACGGGGGAGAAGGCCTTCGACGCCGACTCCGCGCACGCCGTGCTCGCGAAGGTCGCTCTCGGCGAGCACGACTCGCCCCGGAAGCACCGCCCCGATGCTCCGCGGTGGCTGTGCGACGTGATCGACAGGGCCATCGCCGTGAAGGTCGAGGACCGCTACCCCGATGCCTCCGCGCTCGCCGCCGCTCTCGCGGGAGGCGAGCGAGCGTCCACGAGAGGCGCGCTCGTCGCCGCCTCCGCGCTCGTCGTCCTCGCCGCCCTGGGCATCGGCATCGTCCTCGCGTCCTCGTCCGGCGAGGAACCGAGCCCCGCGAGGAACGCGGCGAACGCTTCCAGGAACGCGATCGACGAGCGGAAGAAGCCCGAGCCTCCGGTGGAGCCGCGGGTCGTCGCTCGCATCCCTCTCCCCGAGGACATGTACTGGCCCGTGATCCGCGTCGACTCCGAGGTCGGACGGATCGCCATAGGCGGCCACTCGGAGCACACGCAGACGCTCGTCTTCGATGCCGCGACCAACCTCCTCGTGCAGACGCTCGGGATCGGCGCGTGCTCGCTCGACCCCACGAGGCACCTCTTCTTCGGCGTGACGTGCAGCGGTCGGGAAGCGGTATCGTTCGACGCCGCGACGCTCGCGG
>JACQDU010000401.1 GCA_016200955.1 bacterium | reverse complement strand
GGCGGCGACGTTCGAGGACGTGCTCGCCGCGAGCGAGGCTCTCTCCCGTCACTTCCACGAGAGCGAGGAAGGCGAGGTCCCGCTCCTGGCCTTCCACGCGGCGACGGCGTCTCCGCTCGCGTTCGTGAGAGAAGGACGGCCGCTCCCGTGAGGGAGCTCCGGCGCGTCGCCGTCTTCTGCGGCTCGCAGGCCGGGGACGACCCGGCGTTCGCGGAGACGGCGCGCGAGCTCGCTCGAGGCCTCGTCGCGCGCCGGCTCGAGCTCGTCTACGGCGGCGGGAGCATCGGGCTCATGGGAGTCCTCGCCGACGAGGTCCTCGCGCGAGGAGGGCACGTGATCGGCGTGATCCCGCGGACGCTTTTCGTGCGCGAGGTCGGACACCGCGCCCTCACCGAGTGCCGTCTCGTCGAGACGATGCACGAGAGGAAGGCGATCATGGCCGACCTCGCCTCGGCTTTCGTGACCTTGCCCGGCGGATACGGGACGCTCGACGAGACCTTCGAGGCGCTCACGTGGGGGCAGCTCGGGATCCACTCGAAGCCGGTCGTGCTCGTGAACGCGAGGGGCTTCTTCGGGCCTCTCGTTGCCGCCGTCGACCGCGCGGCGGAGACGGGCTTCCTCTCCGCGAAGCACCGCTCTCTCTTGAACGTCGTCTCGACTCCCGAAGCCGCGCTCGAGCTCATCTCGAGCTGGAAGCCTCCTTTCCCGCCCGAGGAGTGGCTGTCGCGAGAGACGCGCTGAGAGGCGTTCGGCCTCACGTCGTCTCTCTCCCGTAAGGTTCGGGAGAGAAAGCCTCTCCCGCGCGATCGCCGCCACTGCGAGTCCTCGCGCTGGGGCGAGCCGCCCGCGAGTCTTCTCGTAACTCACGTCGAAATGCGTGAGAGTTCGTGGCCCGAGCTTTGCCCCAGAGCGCGCTCGGGGTGATCTCTTGGTTGGGCCGGGAAAGAAGCTCAGCGCCTCCGACTATGCGTGGCCCGAACCCCTCGAGGACGGCGAGGGCGAGGTTCGGGAGACGCGGGCTCCCGGGAAACCGGTGAATCCCTGGTGGACCGTCAGCATCGTCTTCCACGCGCTCGTGCTCGTCGGGCCGATCGTGCTCTTCGCGCATGACACGCTGTACGAGGGCGACGTCGGGCCTCCGATCCGTGTGCGGGTCTGGCATTCGCCGGCTCCCACGCCGAAGCTCGAGCTGCCGGTTCCGGCGCGCGGGTGCGTCGATCCGGGGTACGAGCCACGGATCGACATCTTCACCGCCCGGGATGACGAGACTCGCGAAAGGCTCGACGACGAGCGCATCGGTTGACTGAATGAAAGCCCGGAGGATCCGGGGCCTCACCTTCCCGACATCGCCTGCGACTTCAAGCATCGTGTCATCGGCGTGGGTCCGTGTTGCTACCACGACTGCCATCACCACCACGTCCACCATAGGCATTGGCGCGCTTGGTGCTGCCACTGCGGCTGCACGGCCGCGACCGAGAGCGCGGTCGAGGCCGGTCTTCGCTGGCTCGCGCGGCACCAGAGCCAGGACGGGAGCTGGAGCGCGAAGGACTTCACCGCTCACTGCAAGGGCGCCGTGTGCAACGGCGCCGGCGAGGCCGACTTCGATGTCGGCGTGACGAGCCTCGCCGTGCTCGCGTTCCTGGGAGCGGGGCTCACTCCGGCGAATCGCGCGACCTACGTCGATCCGGTCACGGGCGAGACCATGCGTTTCGGCGTCGTCCTGAAGAAGGGTCTTCAGTTCCTGATCGACCACCAGAACCAGCAAGACGGCATGGTCGGGCCGCTGGTCCAGGAGCTCATGTACAACTACGCGATCGCGGCGCTCGCGCTGTGCGAGGCGTACGGGATGACGAAGGCCGTCTGTTACCGGGCTCCCGCGCAGAAGGCCGTCATGTTCATCCTCGCGGCGCAGAACCTCACGCCGCAGGGCGATTACCTGGGCTGGCGCTACACGCCTCGGTGCGGCAACAACGACACCTCCGTGACGGGGTGGTGCGTTCTCGCGCTCAAGTCAGCGAGAATCGCCGGCCTCGATGTTCGCGAGAGCGCGTTCGATGGAGCCAAGAGGTGGATTCTCCGCGTCACCGATGCGAACGGTAGGACGGGATACGACAAGCTTGGCTCCGAGGTCGTCGTCGCCGCTGGTAGAGGCGAAGCCTGGATGAGCAATCCGTCGATGACCGCGATCGGTCTTCTCTGCCGGACTCTCATCGACAGGAAGAGGGCCGACCTCGCCATGGCGCAGGCGGCGAAGATCCTGACGACCGATCTGCCGAAGTGGGAGCCGAGGTCGCAACACCCGACGGTGGACTACTACTACTGGCACTTCGGAACTCTCGCCCTCTTCCAGTACGACGGCCCCGACGGTCCGCAGTGGAGGAAGTGGAACCACGCGCTGAGAGACACGCTCTGCCAGAACCAGTGCATCAAGAAGGACGGCTGCGCGGACGGCTCCTGGCCCACGGAGAAAGTCGATCGCTGGGGCTACGCGGGAGGCCGCGTCTACGGGACCGCCATGAACGTCCTCACGCTCGAGTGCTACTACCGCCATGTGAACGGCTTCCCCGTGGACAAGGGCGGCGACAAGTAGCTCACTTCTTCCCCGAGCCGCGGCGATCGGTCGGCTCGAAGAAGATCTCCTTCACGTCTTTCAGCGAGTAGCCGGTCTCGAGAGCGTCCCGGATGATCTTCAGGCGAGCGAGCGTCTCTTTCCCGTAGAGGCGGTGGCCCGCGGCGGTCATCTCGACTTCCTCGATGAGGCCCATGGTCGAGTAGAGGTAGAGCATCTGGCGCGTGACGCCGCTCCGCTCGAGGACCTCGCTCGTCTTCATGAGCTTCTCGCCCGGGGGCTTCGCGCGAGCTTTCCTCGCCATGACGGCTCCGGGCCGAGCCTAGTCCTCGCGCGGGCTCGCGGCAAGCTCACCTTGATGCGAGCCTGCCGGCTCCGCTAGATTCGTGTCGGGAGTCAGGCCATGTCCGTTCCCTCGCCGGTGGCCACGCGGACCGTGCTCGCCCTCGCAGCGAGCGTGACGGCTCCCTTCGACGAGCCGACGCTCGAGCGGCTCGAGCCGACGTTGCGGACGATCGGTCTCGACTTCGAGATCGCCTTCTACGAGCTCGTCCGCCGCCGCGAGCCGGACCACGAGCCGACGCTCGAAGCCCTCGGTCACGCTTACACCCAGAGAGGGCGCCACGAGCTCGGCCTCGAGGTGGACCGGCGCCTCGCGGAGCTGCGGCCGGACGACGCCGTCGTCCACTACAACCTCGCCTGCAGCTACTCTCTCCTCGACGACAAGGACCTCGCGATCGCCTCGCTCGAGCGAGCGATCGAGCTCGGCTACGACGACCTCGATCACCTCGAGAAGGACAAGGACCTCGACGCGCTCCGCGGAGACCGGCGCTTCCAGGCCCTCGTGAAGAAGATCGGCTGAGCTACTTCTCGAAGGCGACCTCGGCCACGTCCAGGCACTCTCGCCACTCCTTGAGGCGGCGGGTCACCGAGCGACGCTCCTCGTTCTTGCGGCCGTAGTTCTTGATGACGGTGACCTGGATCGTCGTGTCGCCCGCGATCACCTGCTGGCGATTCCCGTAGTAGTTGACCTGGATCTTGTAGGCGCCCTTCATGGCTGCGCGGAGCAAATACTCCTCGGGCCCGTAGCCCTGCGTGAAGTCTTTCCCGAAGGCGCCGCCGATCGTCGTCTCGGTGTGGCCGTAGAACGCCTTCTCGCCCGAAGGCTCGGTC
>JACQDU010000400.1 GCA_016200955.1 bacterium | reverse complement strand
CGAGGAGCTCGGGCTCGACGCAGCTCCTCCGGTCGTCCGCCCGAGGAAGCCGATCGATCCGCCGCTCCCCGTGGCACAGGACGTCGTTCTCGTCATCAACGACGAGCTCAAGCACGAGCTCCGCAAGGCTCAGAGCCTCCCCGATCTCGAGCGGAAGCAACGCGAGCGCGAAGTCAACAGCATGTTTGCGGCGGTCTTCCTGCGGAAGGGGCTCAGCACGACGGACCGCGTCCTCGCGAAGGCCGAGCTCGGGAGGGTCCTCGACCTCGCCGATCCGACGAGCCCGGCGGCCTTCGAGGCCCGGAAGCGCCTCGAGGCGCTCAAGGCGTCGGAGGGGAACTGAGCGACCGTTCGCGTCTCACCCTATGAGAACTTGACGTTGCACGCGGCCGCGCCGGAAGCTTGACGGGTCTGACGTCTGGTTCTCCCTGGAAATCAGGGGTTTCGACGACGGCGCGCTTTGGCGCGCTCCTCGCTATGCCTCCCCCGGCCTTTTGCTCGAACGATTGAACTGGGGGAAAACATGAGGAAGCCGGGCTGGAAGCCGTCGCGGGTCGCGACCGTCGTTCTGTCGGGAATCCTTCTCGCCGGAACGCTGTCGACGACCGGATGCGAGACGCTCATCGACATGGCACTCGATTCGGGCCGCTCGAAGCACCACGACGACGACGACGGCGCGACGTGCGCCTGCGCGACCGGGACGACGACGCGCGTCGTGTACGTGACGCCGCCCTGCTACCGGCCGAATCCGAATCCGACGGTGATCGTCACCCAGAACGGCTGCAGGAATCGCTGAGCCGGTCGCCGGAGCTAAGAGGGAGCTCGCCCGACGACGATCCTCTCGTGCCCGGCCATGTCCTTGGCGGTCGAGATCGCGACGAAGCCGGCTCTCGCGAGGTGATCTCTCACGAGGGGAGCGCGGCCGGCGCCGGTCTCGACCGCGAGGAGGCCCGAGGGAGCGAGGATCTCCCTCGCCTCGAGCGCGAGCGCGCGCGTGAGCGGGAGATCCTCTCCCCGATCGAAGAGCGCGATCTCGGGCTCGAACGAGAGCTCGGCTGCCAGGCCCGCGCGCTCGCTCGGAAGGACATAAGGCGGGTTCGCGACGACGAGATCGAGCCGAGCGCCGCTCTCCTCGAGCGCCTTCTTCGCGGGAGCGAGTAGCTCTCCTTCCAGAATGGCGAGTCGTGCGAGGACGCCGTGTTTCTCGGCGTTGCGGCGAGCGACCAGGAGCGCGGCGGGCGAGGCGTCCGTCGCGAGCCCCGAGAGATCCATGTCTCGCGGCGAGCACTTCGCGAGGATCGCGATCGCCACGCACCCGCTCCCCGTGCCCACGTCCGCGAAGCGGAGCGAGGGCGCTCCCGCTGCGGCCTTGAGCGCGAGCGCTTCGCGAGCGATCTCGACGAGCTGCTCCGTCTCCGGCCGCGGGACGAGCACGTCTCTCGTGACCTCGAAGGAGAGGCCGTAGAACTCGCGCTCTCCCAGGATGTAAGCGACGGGCTCCCGCGCGGCGCGGCGCCTGAGAAGCGCGCGGAACGGCGCGAGCTCGTCCTCCCGGAGCGGCTTGTCGTGGTCGAGATAGAGATCGAGCCGCTTGAGCTTGAGCGTGTGAGCGAGGAGAAGCTCGGCGTCGAGCCGAGGGGAGTCCACGCCCTTCTCCTCGAGCCATCCCGTCGCGAGCTTGAGGACGCTCCGGATCGTCTCGCGCGCTTTCCCGCTCATGATCGTCGGGCCGCGAGGGCGCGGAGCTTCCCGATCGCCCGAAGGAGAGCCGGATCCGCATCGCTCGAGGCCGCCTCCGCGAGAGGGCGCCATTCGATCGCGCGAGACTCGCCCGAGACCGCGGGCACGGCGAGCGCTGGAGCAAGGAGGACGTAGCGGACATCGAGGTGATCGTGCGCCGGCTCGATCGGCTTCCCGTTCTTCTCCTTCGCAGGGATCCGGTGGACGTCGAGGTCGAACGGCCTCGGAGCGCCTGGGTGAGGGACGAGGCCATGGATCCCGGTCTCCTCGCGGGCCTCGCGGAGAGCGACCTCGAGCGGGTCGGTCTCGCCCGGCTCTCCGTGCCCGCCGGGCTGGAGCCAGCGGTCGAGCCTGGCGTGGTGGAGCATGAGGAGCCTTTCCTCGCGTGAGTCGAGCACGAAGGCCGAGCCCGTGAGGTGCCCGGGCGAGAAGCTCGCTCGATCGAAGGGATCGCCGCCTCTCCTCACGTGGGCGATGATCACCGCCAGGTCTCTCGTCTCCTTCTCGTCGCGAGGGACGTGGCGCTCGAGCGAGCGAAGGAGCTCCGTGAAGTCGTCGCGATTGCTCACGGATACTGTCATCTTCGACGGCTGCGTCAACGTCCCCCCGTGAGCGAGGCGAGCGCGTCCTCCTCGTCCCGGCTCCACGTCCCTCCGAGTCCCAGCTCGCGCAGCTTCGCCTTCGCGGCGAGGAGAAGCCGGCGCCTCTCCTGGTAGCTCACGAAGGCCGCCTTGAATCCATAGAGGACGACGCGGCGGAGCTCCTTCGGGGTGAGCTTGAACTGCTCGTAAGCGAGCGCGTATTCGTCCGAGAGAGTGATCCCCGAGACGAGCCGGTTGTCCGTGCAGAGAGGCGCGCGCACCTCCTCGTCGAGGAGCCGCCGGAACGGGTGCTCGGCGAGCGACCGCACGGCCTTCGTCTGGACGTTCGACGTGAGGCAGACCTCGATCGCGACGCGGTGGTCTCTCAGGAACTCGAGGAGGTCGGGCTTCTTGTCCTCGAGGACCCGCGTTCCGTGCCCGATCCGGTGAGCGTTCAGGTGAGTCACCGCCTGCTTGATCGACGCGGGCCCGTAGCCCTCGCCCGTCTCCTCCGGCCCCGCGAGGTCGAAGGCGACCACGCGCAGGAGCCCGCGCTTCCGCGCCTCCGCGGCGAGCCGCGCGACCTCGAGCGAGCAGTGGCTCGCGAGCTCGCGCGCGCTCGAGTAGCGGTAGCTCTCGCGCACGCGGCGGTGGTAGTAGCCGATCCGCTCGTCGTAGTGGCGCATGGCGCACACGATGATCCCGGTGCGCAGGCGCCCTCCGTGTTCCTTCTCGGCGCGCGCGAGGCCGCGATCGACGGCCTGCAGCACGCCGAGGCCGTCGAGGTCGTCGTTGATGTGCCTCTGAGGAGCGAAGCGCACCTCGAGGTACCAGACGTTCTCCGCGGCGGCATCCACGGCGAGCTCGTAAGCCGCGCGCTCGAGCGTCCCGGGCGTCTGGAGGACTCCGCAGATGATGTCGAACGGGAGGAGATACTCGACGAGGCTCTTGCAGTCGACTCCCGGCCGGAGGACGCGCTCGAGCGTCTTCTCCGAAGCGTCCTCGGGCAGCGTGTAGCCGAGGGCGTGCGCTCTCTCGCGGAGCTTCGGGTCCTGCGCGAGCTCGGCGACCGTCGAGACTCGCAGCGACCCGTCGAGGTGGCAGTGGAGGTCCGTCTTCGGGAGAGCCCGGAACAGCTTCTTCCTGTCGGCGGGCGAGAGCTTCGCGAGGTCCAGCGGCCGCTCGGGCGTCGTCACGGGAGCACCTTCGGGCCGGTATCCTCGCGGGAGGCGAGGCAGGCTGCAAGGATCTCCGGAGAAACCGTGAGCCCGCGCCGGAAGTCAGTCCGGCGAGCGCGCCCGGACGGTCGCTCGCGCCGGGTCGCTCTCTCCTGCCGGGAGCGAAGCATCCGCTCCGGCGGCCGCTCTCCGCCGGGCGATCTCGAGCGTGCGCGCGAGGCCCGGATCGCCGCCCGAGCGAGCGATCGCCGCTTCGAGCGCCGACACGGCCGCTCTCGGGCGCCCGAGCGCGAGCTCCGCGAGAGCGAGCCCGGCGAGGGGCGCGCTCTCCCCGGGAGCGAGCGCGCACGCGCGGCCGTATGCCGCTCGCGCGAGCCGGGGCGCGCCCGACCGCACGCGCGCTTCGCCCAGGTGAGCGAGCAGGTCCGCGTCCCGGTCCTCTCTCAGGAAGGAAGCCTCGTCGAAATCGGCCGCCGCGGCGCCGAACTCGCCCGCCTCCATGAGAGCGAGAGCCCGCGTCCGGAGGCCGTTCGAGACGTCGTGCGGCGCGCGCTTCCAGGGGAGAAAGACGAGCAAGAAGCCGGCGAGGAGCGCGAGCGCGACGAGGGGCCCGGCTCGCCTCTCGCGCACGATCCTCGCGAGAGCGAGCCCTCCCTGCGCCGCGACGACGGCGAGGAGCGGGATCGCGGCGACGCGGTAGCGCGTCGTGAACGCCGCGAACAGGAAGGAAGCCCACCAGGCCAGGAGGAGGATCCCGACCGCTCCTCTCGTCGCGCGCTCTCGCTCCCCCGACGCGCCGCTCGCGGCGCCGCTCCCTCGACGGGAGAACGGCGCGAAGATGAGCCCCGCGAGCGCGAGGAGGACGAGCGCGCCCTGGCCGACGAGAGGGGCCCGGAGCACCCAGGAGCCGCGCGCGTCGAGGTCGGGGTCGCGCTGGTGGGCTTCCTCCCAGGGAACGAGCGAGCGCAGGGCGCGGTCGAGCGCTCTCTTGAAGAAAAGCAAGGGCTCGCCGGCGACCTCGCGCAGCGCTTCCGTGCGCCAGAAGGCTTCCGTCTCGTGGAAGCCGAGCGAGCGGCCGAGTCGGCGCTCCGCCTCCGAGTGGAAGCCCTGCGCCTCTCCGTCGGCGTTCGCGAAGGGGACGAAGGGCGCCTTCTCGTAGCCTCCGAGCGCCGCGTGGTCGCGCCGGTTCGACTGGTAGAGGATGCAGCCCGAGTTCCAGTGAGGAAGCGGGTGGACGCCGTCTCCCAGTCTCCAGACCTTCGCGTCGAAGTGCACGATCGGGAGCGCGGCTCCGACGACGAGGAGCGCGAGCGCGCCGGCCCTCTCGCGTCCCGGCGTTTGCCGGACGAGAGCGAACGTCCTCTCGACGAGCACGACCGCGAGCACGAGGACGAAGTTCTCTCTCAGGACGACGCCGAGACCGAGCGCGAGACCGAGAGCGGCGTGGTCGGTCGCGCTCGCGCTCTCTCGCGCCTTGGCGTACGCGAGCGCCAGGGCGGCGAGGAGCGCCGCGGCCGCCGCTTCTCGCAGGAGCGTCGCCTCGTAGTAGACGAGCGGCTTCGCGAGAGCGCAGAGAGCGAACGCGACGAGCGCCGCGCGCCGGTCTCCCGTCGCCAGGAGCGCGAGCCTCGCCGCGAGCAACGACGCGAGGAGGCCCAGGAGAGCTCCCGAGAGGCGCGCGGCCGCGAGCGGCTCCGGCTCGAGGCCGGGCACGCCGTTCCTCTCGTGGACGGGCTTCGATGCCGACACGCGCGCGAGCCCGCCGACGAGAGTCGGGTAGAGGGGCGCCTGGTAGGGGATCGCCTCGTCGCGGCCCTGGGCCACGCGCGCCGCCCACGCGTCGAACGTGTGCTCGTCGCCCGCGGGGATCCGCGCGAGCACGTCTCGCCGCGCGACCTCGCTCCCGTGCTCGAAGCGCAGGAAGGCGGCGAGCGCGAGGACTCCGACGAACGCGAGCGAGGCGGGCCCGGGCTTTCTCACTTGAGCGCCCTGAGCTCGGGGTAATGGACGAGACGCAGGCGGAGGTCCTTGTCGAGCGAGAACGCGCGCTCGAGGTGCGCCTTCGCCTCGCTCGTCTTTCCGTCGCGCGCCTCTCCGAGCGCGAGCGTGAACAGCGCGGGCCCGTACTTCGGGCAGTAGAGGTCGAAGCGCTCGAGGTCGTGCCGGGCGAGGTCGGACTGCCCCTCGAGCGCCCGGCAGAGCCCGCGGTAAGCGAGCGCCGACACGTTCGACGGGTCCTGCGAGATCGCTCGCTCGAGGGCGAGGCGAGCCTGCGCGATCGCCCCGCGCGACTCGTCCCCCGCCTCGACGATCATCGAGCGCAGGATCGCCGCCGTCCAGAGGTCGTCGCTCCGGGACGCGCCCGCGCGCGCCGCGCGGCTCTCGTATTCCTTCGCGTACGCCTCGAGGTCGATCCCGTTCGCGAGCAGCTTCACGAACCCCGAGCGCGCGAGGCCGTCCTGGAACTCGAGGTAGTTCCCGCGCGCGAGGAGCTCGATCGGCCCTCCCTCCTCGGGGAGGGTTCCTCCTCCGAGGAGAGCCACGCCCAGCTCGAACCACGAGCGCCCTCGCCCGGGATCGAGGTCGATCGCCCGGCGGAAGTGGGCGACGGCCGACGTGAAGTCGCGCTCCTTGCTGTATGCGAGGTCGATGCCCTTGTCTTCCTCCGAGGAAGCGAGCTCGTCTCGCCGCGGGCCGCGCTCGGTCGCCTCGCGCTGCGCGTCGGCGGCGAGGTCGGCCTTCCCGAGCATCGTGAGAGCGCGCGCCTTGAGCGCCCACGTCTCCGCCCGGCTCCTGTCGATCGCGAGCGAGGCGTCGAGGTCCGCGAGCGCGCGGGCCGCTCGTCCGAGCGCGAGCTGGGCGCGCCCGTGGAGCGCGAGGGCGCGCGCGTGCTTGAGCTGCTTCTCGAGCACGTGCTCCGTCCACTCGACGGCCGTCGCGGCGTGGCGAGCCTCGTTCTGCTCGAGGAGGACGGCCGCCAGCGCGACCTCGGCCTCGGGATCCCCGGAAGCGAGCTTGAGCCCGGGCAAGAGAGCGTCCGTGACGTCGCTGAGAGCGCCCTCGCGCGTCGCCTCGAGGCGGCGCCCCCGCTCGAGGAGCGGCGCCGCCGCCCACGGAGCCGCGCGCTCCGCGAGGTCGAGGAGAGTCGAGGCCCGCTCGCGGTCCCGGGGACGGCCGTGCCGCTGGAAGAGACGCGCGGCCGTGCGCGATGCGCGGAAGATGCGGGCTCCCTCGCCCCTGTCTCGCTCGAAGGCCGCGTGAGCGAGAGCCCGCGCGCGGCGGACCGTCTGGGGAGACTCGGCGCCGGCGTCCACGCCCGCTCCGAGCGCGAGCGCCTCGGCGGCGAGGGACTCGGCGGTGGGAGCGAGCTCGACCGCCTTCTTCGCCGCCGCGAGCGCGCTCTCTCGCATGCCCTTCTCCGCACGGAGCCGGGCGAGCGCGGCCCAGGCGGAGGCCGCGAGCGAGCGGCGCCCGAGCGCCTGGGCGATCTTCTCGAGCTCACCTTGGTCCGCTTCGGCGCCCGCGAGACAGGATGACGCGAACCGGAGCCCGAGGTCCTGCGGTCTCTCGGCGAGAGCCGTCTTCGCGAGCGCGGCCGCTCTCGCGTCCTGCGAGAGCGCGCGCACGCGGACCTCGCGCGCTCTCGCGCGGGCCCGCGAGGCCGTCCCGGGGAGCGCGAGGTCGCCCGCGAGCGCGAGGTCGGCCGTCGCGCCCGGGAGATCGGCGAGGAGGAGCCGGGCCTCCGCTCGCCCGAGGAGCGGGCGCGGGTCCTTGGGCGCGAGCTCGGCCGCTCTCGTGAACGCGAGGAGCGCCTCCTCGGGACGCTCGGCCTCGAGGAGCGCGAGCGCGATCCTCCTCGCGACCTCCGGGTCCTTCGCGAGCTCGCGCTCGAGCGAGCGGAGAGAGTCGATCGCCCTCCCCGGGTCTCCCGGCAAGAGCGCCTCGAGCGCGAGGAGGCGCGCCTCCGTCTCCCTGGGATTCTCCTTCTCGAGCGCGAGG
>JACQDU010000394.1 GCA_016200955.1 bacterium | reverse complement strand
CGCCGAGGTGGGTGAACTGGTCGTAGGTCAGGCCCATGCGGGGCGCGATCTTTTGCACGGCGCTGTTCATAGTGGGTGTGTCGATCATGCCGGGCCCGAAGTTGAACACGGTAACGCCGGTACCCTCTCCGAGCTCGGCAACGAGGAGCGCGAGGTCGCCTCCGGGCTGCTCCGCGACGGCGGCGTCGAGCTCGCCCCGGGCGGCACGCTCTTCGCGATGATGCTCGACACCAAGCGCACCTTCGACCGGCTGATCGCGAAGTACGCGCCGACGCCCGAGCACGCGCGGCGCATCCTCTCGAACCACATCTACGTGAAGTTCAGCGGCCAGCTCGCAGGCTCGCAGGAATACATGTCGATGGAGAAGCTCTACGAGCTCTCCGCGAGCGGCCGCTACGACCTGATCATCCTCGACACGCCGCCGACCAAGCACGCGCTGGACTTCCTCACGGCCCCCAAGCGCATGACCGACGTCCTCGACCGGTCGATCCTCGACATCCTCATGCGGCCGCTCGACGCCGCGGGGAGGTTCTCGCTCGGGCTCATGATGCGGACGGCGAAGCGCGTGCTGAAGACGGTCGACCAGGCCGTGGGCATGCAGTTCCTCTCCGACCTCTCCGAGTTCTTCCGCGCCTTCGAGGGACTCTACGACGGCTTCCGGGAGAGAGCGGCGAAGGTGAACGACCTCCTGCGGAGCAGAACATGCCGCTCGTCGCCCTCATCCTGAACCGGGTCCACACGAGCCCGCTCGCGAGCGCGAGCGCTCCCGCGCGCGCGGCGGTCTCGGCCCTCCTCGAGCGCGGCGAGGAAAGCGTCCGACGGGCGAGCGAGGCCGCGTCGCGGGCTTCGGGTCCCCTCCTCGGGAGGGCCGTGGGCGCCCTCATCGCGCAGGAGCACCTGGCGCTCGCGGACCGGTCTCGCATAGATGACCTCGTGCGAGCCTCTCCGGGCGTGCTGATCGTCCGGGAGGTTCCGCGATTCGGAGGCGACGTGTACGATCTCTCCGGGCTCCGACGCCTGAACGACGTGCTCTTCTCGGGGAGCTGACATGACCGACTCGAAGATCGTTCCGCTGCCGCGAGTCATCAAGCGCGAGGACGTGAAGACCGTCGTCGTGACCTCGTCCGCGCACAAGCCGGCGGGTCAGGACGTCGCGCGAGCCCTCGGCGTCTGGTTCGAGCGAGCCGGGATCGCCGTGCGCTCGGACGTGGACGGCTCCCAGGACCTCGCCGAGATCGGCAAGGGAGCCGACCTCTGCGTCTCCGTGGGAGGAGACGGCACGATCCTCGCGACCGCTCGCCGCATGCAGAGCGCCCCGATCCCGACGCTCGGGATCAACATAGGAAAGCTCGGGTTCCTCGCCGAGTTTGCCGAGGCCGAGATCCGCGACTGGATCGCGGGCCGCCGGAAGATCGAGCTCCGGATCCTCCCGCGGATGATGCTCAAGTGCATCGTCCGGCATCACGGGCACGAGCACGTGAAGTACGCGCTCAACGACGCCGTCGTGCACCAGGGCGTGCTCACGCGGCTCGTCATGATCGACATGTACGTGGACGACGAGCACGCGACGCAGTACCGCGCGGACGGAGTGATCGTCTCGACGCCCGTCGGGTCCACGGCTTACTCGCTCTCGCTCGGAGGGCCGATCCTCACGCCGGGGCTCAAGGCGTTCATCGTGACGCCGATCGCGCCGCACGCGCTCACGAACCGCCCGATCGTCGTGGACGGCTCGCACAAGCTCCACTTCAAGGTCCTGACTCCGGTGGACGAGGCCGCGCTCGTGCTCGACGGGCACGAGAAGATCTCGCTCGAGAGAGACGCCGAGTTCGTGTGCACGCGAGCCGAGCGAGACTTCCCGCTCGTCTGCCACATGACGCGGAGCTACTACTCCGTGCTCAAGCAGAAGCTCCATTGGGGCACCGCGCCCGTCCTCGGAGAAGAAGGCGAGGCCTGAGCCGCGACAGGGCCGCGAGCGCTCGCCGTAGGAGAAGGCACCGGAAGCGAGACCGCGGTGACCCACCGTTCCAAGGAGAAGACCGCGCAGCCCCTCCCCTGGCGATCGGACCGCGAGCTGCCGCTCGAGCGAGTCGGCTCCCTGATCCGGGAGCAGTTCCCCGAGGTCGAGGCGGGCCGGGTCGTCTTCCTGAACGAAGGCTGGGACAGCCAGGCGTATCTCGTGGACGGGAAGTGGATCTTCCGCTTCCCCAAGCGCCGCGAGGTCGAGCGCTCGCTCGCGACGGAGATCGCTCTCCTTCCCTTGCTCGAGCGAACGCTGCCGCTCCCCATCCCTTCCTTCCGCTTCGTCGGGAGAGCGAGCCCCGCCTTTCCTTACATCTTCGTCGGCTACGAGAGGCTCCCGGGAGAGATCGCGCGCGACGTCCCTCGCGTTCCGCCGAGCGCCCCTCGGTCTCTCGGAGAGTTCCTGGGCGTGCTCCATGCCTTCCCCGCGAGCGAGGCCGAGCGAGCGGGCGTCCCGCGAGGGAACGGCCGTGACCCCGCGCGGCTCATCGAGCGCGTGCTCGAGCGCTTCGAGCGCTTCCGGTCCGTCGCCTCTCCGGGCCTCGTGCGCCGGGGCGAGGCATTCGTGCGCTCGCCTGCTCCCGCTCCCTTCGCGGGAGAGGCCGTGCTCGCCCACAACGACCTCAACTCCGAGCACATCCTCGTCGAGAGCGATCGGATCTCGGGCGTGATCGACTGGGGCGACACGGCGATCGGCGATCCCGCGGTCGACCTCGCCTCGGCGTTCTACTGGCGAGGCGAGGCCTTCTTCCGCGAGACGCTCGCGTGCTACGCGCGCCCGCTCGACGCCGGAGCGGCGGAGCGAGCGCGCTTCGTGGCGACGTGCGTGGGCTTCTACGACACGTTCTACGGCGTCGAGGCGGGCCGGCCCGAGTTCGTCGCCTCGGGCCTCACCGTCCTCGAGCGGGAGCTTCCGTAGAGAGGCCGTCTCTTGACAGGATCGCTCTTTAGACGTAGTCTAAACGCATGAAGCGAGACGTGGAAGCGGTCCTCCGAGGGCTCGGGATCCAGCCGACGATCCAGCGCGTGATCATCGCCTGCTACGTGCTCTCGACGGACGAGCACCCCTCGGCCGAGCAGGTGTTCGCGAAGGTCAAGGGGCGCGTCCCGGTGCTCTCGCGCGCGACGGTCTACAACACGCTCAACACCTTCGTGGAGAAGGGGCTCCTCCGGGAGCTCGTGCTCGCGGAAGGGAACGTCGTCTTCGACCCGAACGTGGGGAAGCACCACCACTTCATCGACGACGACTCCGGGCGCATCCACGACGTGCCCTGGGATGCCGTGAAGGTCGCGAACATAGACGGCCTCTCCGACTTCGAGGTGCGCGACTACCAGGTCGTCATGCGCGGCCGCCGCCGGAAGCGGCGCCGCTGAACGAGCGGGAGGCGTCCTCCCGCCATTTTTTCACCGTTTGCAGGGGGTGCCCCGCATTCCCCCTGGACCCCGAGCGTTGCTGGAGGGCGTGCGGGCGGTCTCTCCGGTCTCGTGCACAGGGAGCCTCCGTGCTCCCTGGGACGGGCCCGCCTCGAGGGGAGTGGTTTTCTTCAGTATTTAGACGTACTCTAAGACACGATCACTTCCAAGAACGTCCCAAGGAGAGAGAACATGCTCACGGTCGGAGATCGTTTTCCCCGGTTCGACGTGGAGGCCGTGGTCGGCCTCGAGCCCGGAGAGGAGTTCTCGCGCGTCACGAACGAGACCCACGCCGGGAAGTGGCTCGTCTTCTTCCTCTGGCCGATGGACTTCACGTTCGTGTGCCCGACGGAGATCGCCGAGTTCGGCCGGCGTTGCGCGGAGTTCGCCGGGCGCGGGGCCCAGGTCCTCGGCGGGAGCACGGACACTCACTTCGTGCACCTCGCGTGGCGGAGGAGCCACCCCGCTCTCAAGGACCTGGGCTTCCCCATGCTCGCCGACACGAAGCGCGAGCTCTCGCAGGCGCTCGGTGTCCTCGACCGGAAGGTGGGCGTCCCGCTCCGGGCGACGTTCATCGTCAATCCCGAAGGCTTCATCCGTCACGCGAGCGCGAACGACCTCGCGGTCGGACGCAGCGTCGACGAGGTCCTCCGGACGCTCGACGCTCTCCAGACGGGCGGGCTCTGCCCCGCGAGCTGGAAGCGCGGCGAGCCCACGCTCCAGCCGGCGTGACAGCGCGTCTTCCCCGGAAGACGGCGAAGACCGCCGCTACCGGAGCTCGCCCGGAGCCTTCGCGTCGCCGCCCTTCGTGCTCGAGGCCGCGGGCCCGACGAGCTTCGCGAGGGCTTGCTCGGCCTCCTCGGGGTCGAAGTCGAAGGGGCCCATGCCGCCCTTGTAGGCGATCTTCCCGTCGGAGCCGATCACGTAGATCCGCTCCGGCCAGCCCGCGAAGGCCTTCTCGGCGCGGCCGTCCATGGCGTCGAGCGCGAGCGGGACGCGGTACTCGAGCTGATCGACGAGGACCCTGGCCGCGGCCTTGCGCTCGTCTTCGGTCTTGGGCTGGGCGAAGACGATCTTCTCCTCGCGGTTCGCCTTGACCTGCCACTCGTCGTCGGGGTGAGCCTCCGAGATGTAGATCGTGAGGAAGCTCGCGCGGTCCTTGTAGCCGTCGTAGATCCGGTGGAGATCGCCGATCTCCTTTCGGAACGGCGGTCACGTGCAGCTCGCGAGGATCACGAAGAGCGGCCGGTCCTTCCAGCCCGATGAGAGGCGCACCGGCTCGCCCGCGTACGTCGCGAGCTCGAGGTCCGGCGCGGGGTCCCCCACCCGGAGCGTGCCGCGCTCGCGCCGGTCGAACTCGTTGTAGCGGACGTACCCGCGCCTCACGAGCTGGAAGTAACCGAAGCGGGCGGCGAAGGCCGCCCCGACGAGGGCCACTCCGCCGATCAGGACCTTGACCGCCCACCGCATGCGAGCCCGCCTCCCGGGTCGATCGTGGCACGGCGCTCCCCGGACGGCAACGGCTCAAGGGACGAGAGCGAGACGCCCCGGCCAGTCCACCGTCGCGTCGCCCGAGACGAGGAACCAGGGATTCTCGAGCGTCTCCTTGTTGTAGGAGAGAGGGCGCCCGGAGAAGTCGGTGACGCGTCCGCCCGCGGCCTCGACGAGGCACTGGCCGGCGGCCGTGTCCCACTCCATGGTGCGGCCGGTGCGCGGATAGAGGTCGGCCCGTCCTTCCGCGACGAGCGCGAGCTTGAGCGCGCTCCCCGCGCTCGCGCGCTTCGCTCGCGGCAGCTTCGCGAGGAGGGCGTCGACCTCCGGGCCGGCGTGGTCCTTGCTCACGAGGACGACGAGGTCGTCGTCGCGCGAGGCTCGCGTCCGGATCGGCAAAGGCGCCTCGCTCGCCGTCTCGCGGAAGGCGCCGCTCCCCTTGGCGGCCGAGTAGGTCGTGCCCGAGACGGGCACGTGGAGGACGCCGAGCACGGGCTCGTGCTCCTCCACGAGAGCGTTGTTCACGGCGAACTCGCCCGTCTGCTTCAGGAACTCCTTGGTCCCGTCGAGCGGATCCACGAGCCAGAAGCGAGCCCAGCCGCGGCGGCCCGCGAGCTCCGCCGGCGGCGACTCCTCCGAGAGCACGGGAAGCGCGGGCTCGAGGCCACGCAGTCCCGCGACGATCGTTCGGTGCGCGGCACGATCGGCGAGCGTGAGAGGCGAGCCGTCTTCCTTGCTCTCGGACTCGCGGGAGCCGTAGTGCTCGAGCGCCGCGCGGCCGCCCGCGATGGCGATCTTCTTCACGGAAGGGAGCAGCGCTTCGAGGTACGGCCGTCGGCTCATGGCGCTCTCCCGGGCGGGCGCGCGGCGCGCGCGCAGCGGGAATCTTCGCACGCCTCGCGGCCATGCGTGACAGGGCCGCCGCGCGCACGCGTCCTGGGTGCTCGGAGAGAGAACCATGTGCGTCCAGCTCGAGAACACGCCCCTTCGCACCGTCCGCGCCGCTCCGGCCCGCAAGGCGCCCGCCCCCGCGTGGAGCCGTGGCCGCAAGCGCGCGCCGCCCGTTCCGGCGTACCGCACGAACGCCCAGGTCTCCTCGCTCGTCGCGAGCTTCGAGGCCGCGACGCTCCCGCGCGAGGAGTGGACGCACGCGTCTCACCTCGTGGTCGCGCTCGATTACGCTCGCCGCTTCAAGCCGGGCGAGGCGTTCGCTCGCTTCCGCGACGCGCTCAAGCGCTACAACAAGGCGACGGCGTCGCCCGAGACGCAGACGCGCGGATACCACGAGACGATCACGCTCGCGTGGTTCCACCTCGTGCGTCACTTCCTCGAGGTCTTCGACGACGGCCGCTCGATCGCCGCGCTCGCCGACGCGCTCGTGGAGGTCTTCTCCTCCAAGAACGCTCTCTTCGAGCACTACAGCCGCGAGCGCCTCATGACGGCCGAGGCGCGCGAGCGCTGGGTCGAGCCCGACCTCCGCCCGCTTCCCGAGCTCGAGCCTTACACGGCCGAGGACCGGAAGTGGCTCGAGGCCCTCGACCTCCGCGCGGCGGCCCTGGCCACGGCGCGCCCGGCGGTCTCGCG
>JACQDU010000393.1 GCA_016200955.1 bacterium | reverse complement strand
GACGATGACCTTCTCGCCCGGCTTCCAGTTGACCGGGCAAGCGACGCCGTGCTTGTCCACGGTCTGGAGGCCGTCCACGAGGCGAATGACCTCGTCGATGTTCCGGCCCACGTTGAGCGGGTAATAGATGATCGCGCGGATCACGCGCTTGGGGTCGATCACGAAGACCGCGCGCACCGTGACGGTCGCCGAGGCGCCCGGATGGATCATGCCGTACTTCTGGGCCACGGACATGTTCGAGTCTGCGATCATGGGGTAGCCGATCTTCGTGTCGAAGATCTTCTGGAGGTTCTCTCGCCACGCGACGTGAGCGTGGATCGAGTCGATCGAGAGCCCTATGAGCTTCACGTTCCTCTTGTCGAACTCGGCCTGCCGCCGCGCGAACTCCGTGAGCTCGGTCGAGCAGACCGGCGTGAAGTCGGCGGGGTGAGAGAAGAGGATCACCCACTTCCCGTCGCCCGCCCACGAGGAGAAGGTGATCTCCCCCTGCGTGGTCATGGCCGTGAAGTCGGGAGCCGGATCGCCGATCTTCGGGATCCCGCCGGTCGTCGGGGGTGCGTCGGTCGCTGCCATGGAGGCCTCCTCACGCTCCTCGTCCCCGGGGGCCGGAACGCCGGCGCGTGCGCGCGATCAGCGCGGGGGTGCGGGAGCAAACTGGGGCGGGATCCTAGCAAAAGCGTCCGGAAGGATGCGTGCCGGGAGAGAAGCGCCCCCGGCGAGGCCGGATCTCGCCGGATCGCTGCTCCCTGCTGCTCCGCGGCCTTGTTGTAAGCTCACTCGAGCCATGCCCAAGAAGCGCTGCCGGCAACACGTGAACCCGCTCAGCTTCCGCGCCGAGGTCGAGCGCCCGGACTGGGAGAAGGTCTTCCCCGACCTCTCGCGGCCGCTCGAGGTGGACGTGGGCTGCGGGAAGGGGACGTTCCTCCTCGCGCGCGCCGCTTCCGTGCCCGGGAGGAACCTGGTCGGTCTCGAGATCCGCAAGCCCATGGTCGAGAGGGCGCGCAAGGACGCCGCGAAGCTCTCGCTCACGAACGTCTTCGTGCTCGAGGCGAACGCGAACCTCCACTTCGCCTCGCTGTTCCGGGAAGCGTCGGTCGAGCGAGTCTACGTCCACTTCCCCGACCCCTGGTTCAAGAAGCGCCACCACAAGCTGCGCGTCGTGACGAAGGCTTTCCTCGAGGACCTCGCGAGCCGTCTCCGGGACGGAGGCGAGCTCCACTTCATGACCGACTACGAGGAGTACGCGAAGGCCGTCCTCCCGCTCGTCGAGGCTCACGCGGCGTTCGAGAACGCTCTCGGTCCGGGGACAATGGCCCTGGCCCCTCTCGTGCCCGACGCTCTCTCGGACCGCGAGGAGTGGCACATGCGGCAGGGAGATCCGATCTTCCGTTACTTGTTCCGTCGGAGGGGTCGATGAAGGACGAACGAGAAGCGGCGAACATCGCTCGTCGTTGGACATCGGCTGCTCTCACGTAGGAGGAGAACGACGCTTCGATCCGGCGGAGCCTCCGTCGTTCCGCCGGACCCGATCCGGCGAGCGCTGGCGGCGCTGGGCGCGGGCGGCCAGGATGCCGGGCTACGGGGACATGATGATCTCCTTCTCGTGCCCGTCGTGCGGCAACGCGATGACAGCCGCGGCCTCATTCGCGGGGAGCCGCGGGCCATGCCCGCGGTGCCGGCAGCTCGTCTTGGTCCCGGAGCTCGTGCCCGCGGACCATCCCGCGCACGTCGCCGACACCGTCGTTGCTCCCGAGGAGGCCGGCCTCGAGAGCGCCACCACGGTCCAGGTGCCCCCTCCGGCGCCATCGGCGGGGAAGACCGCGCCGGACCGTCGCCGTACGAGCGACCGTCACGAGCCCACCTCGGGATCGCTCCACAACGAGGTGAAGGCGGCTCGCGCCGATCCGAAGAAACGGTTCGGCCGCTTCCTCCTTCTCTCGGAGCTCGGCCGCGGCGGCATGGGCATCGTCTACCGCGCCTGGGACGACCGCCTCAAGCGCGTCATGGCGCTCAAGACGATCCTCCCCGGCGACGAGGCCGGCAAGGCGGCGATCAAGCGTTTCTACCGCGAAGCCGAGGCCGTCGCTCGGCTCCGCCATCCGGGGATCGTGGCCGTCCACGAGGTCGGCGAGCTCGAGGGCAGGCACTTCCTCGTCATGGACCTCGTGGACGGGGCCTCGTTCGAGAAGCGGCTCAGGGCGAAGCTACCCCTCACGAAAGGCCTAGAGGTCCTGCGCGACGTGGCCCGTGCCGTCCACTATGCGCACGAGCAGGGCGTCGTCCACCGCGACCTGAAGCCGCAGAACGTCATGATCGACCAGGGCGGCCGCGCGTTCGTGCTCGACTTCGGCCTCGCGCGTGTCCGCGACTCGGGCGACGCGTCCAAGATCACGAAGACCGGCGCCGCGCTCGGGACGCCCGCCTACATGCCGCCCGAGCAGTGCGGAGAGTCGGGGCACGCCGTGGACGAGCGCAGCGACGTGTGGTCGCTCGGCGCAACTCTCTACCACGTGCTCGCCGGCCGGCCGCCGTTCACGGGTAGCCCGCTCCAGCTCATGGCGCAGGTCGTCTCGAGGGACCCGGTGCCGCCGGGATCCCTCAACGCTCGCGCTCGCGGCGAGCTCGAGACGATCTGTCTCAAGTGCCTCGAGAAGGAGAAGGAGAAGCGCTACGCGAGCGCCGCAGCGCTCGCGGACGACCTCGACGCCTACCTCGCCGGCGAGCCGATCGCGGCGAGGCCTCTCGGCTTGCCGGCGCGGATCCTCCGGCTCGCGAGGCGGAAGAAGGCCGCCGCCGGCTTGCTGCTCGTCGCGGTCGCCTCGCTCGTCGTAGGAGGCGGCGTCGCCGTCCAGCAGGCATTCGAACGCGTCACGGCCGAGCGCGAGAGTCTCGCCCGGATCGAGAAGGCGCTCGACGCCGAGAAAGCGGCCTCGAAGGAGGCGCAGGAGTCGCTGCGACTGGCCCGTCTGAACCTCAGCGAGGCGCTCGCCGGCCAGGCAGACCTCGCCCTCGAGAGGGGCGAGGTGCAGATGGCGATGCTTCATCTCGGGCGAGCGCGGGACGCGTGCGACACGCTCCGTCTCCGTGCGTCGGGGCTCGCGTTGCCGAGGCTCCTCGTCACCGCGCGCGGGCACGAGGCATACGAGGGCGCGGTCCAAGACCTGGTCCGCCTGCGAGACGGGCGGCCGCTCGCCGTCGTCGCGGCGGAAGATGGCGTCCTCGTCGTGCGGGACATCGACGCCGGACGAGAGGTCGCCCGGCTCCGCGCGGAGAAGCGCCGCTGGAACCGGATCGCGTTCTCCCCCGACGGGACGCTCATCGCGACCGCGCACCACCTGCCGCAGAGCCTTTGGTCGAACGAGGAGGCGCTCGGCGCCTGGAAAGTCGCGCTCTGGAACGGCGGCACCGGAGCGCTTTCGCGGACGCTGCCGGCCCACGCGAACACGAACGACGTGGCTGCGGTCGCCTTCTCGCCCGACGGCCGGACGCTCGCGACGGTCGGCGCCACGACGTGCGAGCTGTGGGATGTCGACGCCGCCGAGCGCCGCTTCGTGCTTCCCGCGGGAGAGAAGGACGACGACGTGACCACGGTCGCGTTCTCGACCGACGGGAAGCTCCTCGCGACCGCTGGTGGTGGTCTCGTCAAGCTCTGGGATCCGGCGACGGGGACCTTCCTCCGTCAGCTGATGCGCGACGGCGGCGACGTGCGTGCGATAGTCTTCTCGCCCGACGGACGGCGGCTTGCCGGAGCGGGGTCTCTGGACGTCCACGTCTGGGAGACGGGAGGTAAGTCGGCGCCGCTTCGTCTCCACACCGAGGGTAGGCCGCGCGCGCTCGCGTTCGCGCCCGACGGCGCGACGCTCGTGACCGGCGGCTCGAGTGAGGTCCAGCTCTGGGACACAGCCTCCGCTCAGTGCCTGCGGCGCGTGCTGGCCCACGACCGCGACGTGTCCGCATGCCTGTTCTCGCCCGACGGGCGCGGCCTTCTCACCTCGGGCGCGGACGGCGTGAGGCGGTGGAGCATCGAGGAGCGTCCCGAGCGTCCGACGTTCCGGGGACGCGAGCGTTCGCTCGACGATTTCGCGCTCTCGCCCACAACCGCCACGGTCGCCCTCGTCGGCGGCCCGGGGTCCGTGGAGATCCTGAGCCTCGAGACGGGGAAAGTCACGGTCTCGCTCTCCACGATGTGCGGCGGAGGTGGCACCGCGGCCTTCTCGCCCGACGGGAAGACGATCGCCGTCGGGGAGACGCCGGTGAGCCTCTGGGACTCCGCGACGGGCAGCTTGAAGCGACGGCTCGAGACGCCGCACGCGACCATCCGTGCCGGCCCTTCGATGGGCGTCCGCGGCATCGCGTTCTCCTCCACGGGAAACCTGCTCGCGGCGGCGTGCCTCGACGGCTCGGTCGAGGTATGGGAGGTCGCGACGTCACGCTCGCGCTGGTCGGCGAAGCTCGGCGAGTTCCACGAGGCGGACGAGCCCGCGTTCTCTCCGGACGAGCGCATCCTCGCGTGCCCCGCCATGGGAGAAGTGGCGCTCTACGAGGTCTCGAGCGGCCGGCCGATCCGCAAGCTCGCGACGACGCCTTCGAGCGACGTCCACATGGCGAACGCGGGCGGCTCTACGCGCATGACCTCGTCCCACGGAGTCCGGCGGATCGCATTCTCGCCCGACGGCAAGCTCCTCGCGGCGCCGAACGGGGACTCGGTGCGAGTCTGGGACGGCGGAACCTGGGACCTCGCCTTCGACCTCCGGGGACATCGCGCGCCGGTCGTCTCCGTCGCCTTCTCACCGGACGGGCGCCTCCTCGCGAGCTGGAGCCTCGACATGACTGCCAAGCTCTGGGACGTCGCGGCTCGAGGGGAGCTGAAGACCCTGAAGGGCCACGGCGGAGGTCCATCGCGCATCGCCTTCTCTCGCGACGGCGGCCTCCTCGGCATGCTCGACGAGGGCGGGCTCGTTCTCTGGGGAGGACAGCTTCCCTCGACGCTCAAGGAGATAGAGAACCTGACCGGGCTCGCGCTCGAGGGAGTGAGGATCGTCCCGTCGCGCTGAGCGTCAAGATCAAGGTGACGATTCGGAGCGCCCCCGCCAACTCCCCTCCAAGTGGCCCCCTCGGAGGGCCGCTCCCTGAAGTGGCCCGCGGCCCAGGGCTGACGGTCAGGAGTCTTCGGGAGGAATGCCGGGGTCTCTCTTGGGCGACGTGTCGCCCACGTCGCGGCGCTGCCGCGCCGGCGGAGCGTCTGCGGCCGTTCCGCTCACGGAGAAGACTCGCCGCTGGCCCTGCTGTCGAAACGAAACGAGACCTTGCTCGACAAGAGTCGCCAACTGTCCAGCGACTGCCGCCGGACTCTGCGACAGAGCGCGCGCGATCTCGGCTCCGTCCATCTCCGCGCCCTCGAGAAGCTGGACGATCGCCCTCTGTTTCGAGCTGAGCCTTGCCGTCCTTTCTCGATCTGCGATCGGGGATCGAGGGCCGACCGTCGATGGGGGCTGGGAGCGTCGTCTTCTCATCACCAACGCGCCGAGGGCGAGGACGAAGGTGGCGGCACCCCCGATCGCCAGCGGCTCGCCAACCGGATCGGGTGCGAGCAACCCGAGCTGGTCGCGGAACTCGGCGGGCGTTCCGACCACGAGGACATGAACCTCGTCCCCGTTCCCGGTCCGAGAGTGGTGATAACCGTTGAGAGTCCACCGTTGAAAGGGCCCGACGCCGATGCCGCCGAGTGACGCCCTCGGGTCGTGAGTGCCGATGACGATGCCCTGAAGCGGAGCAGAGGACGGCGGTGGTCGGTCGCCGCCATAGGTCACGAAGACGCGCTCGTCGACGCCTTCGAGGGGAACCCAGCGCGTCGGCACGGCCGTCTTGTCGATGAGCTCGAGGACGAGCGCGTCCTCCGGGAGGGGCGCGCCGAACGTGCTGTTGTATTCCCTCCGCAGGTCGCCGTCGGCGTCAAGCGGAACGAGGAACCCGCGGCGACGCGTTTGACACAGGAAGGCCCTGGCCTCTGGATCGTCCTGGGATTTGAATGACTCCGAGCGAGCCCAGAGTTGCCCACCAGTGCCGGGCACTGGCCCGAAAACCCTGGTCTCGATATCGTAGACACCGACCGTCTCGCGGAAGCCGCCCGACGATCGGATCTTCTCCCCGCGGAAGAAGTAGAAGTGCTCCAGCGGCGGAGCGGACGCGAGCTCGACGCAGGAGCAGACGAGCACGGACCTCCTCGCAAGGAGGTCGGCGGGATCGCGCGCCTCGAGGGGCGCGCTCGGGTCCCGTCGGCACAGGCCACGGGAACACTCGAACAGCCTCGTGTTCCAGTCGACGGTCCCATCGACGCGCACGTGGCGGCATCCACCGCGCAATAGGTCCCGAGGTTGAACGGCCTCCGGAGAGTCGGGGATCGCGATGCGCTTCGGGTTCACGTGGAAAACGATGAACAACCCGGTCGCGCAGACCCCGAAGCCCAAGACCGCGAGCGCGAGAACGAGCACGGCGCCGCGGTCGGCAGCTCGCTCGCGTGAGTTGGCCTGCAGCATCGCTGGGCATCTTAGACAGACCCGGAAGCGTGATCAACTTGCCGTCTCCGGGCGTCCCTCGGCTCGGGTGTCCTTCTCGTGACGACTCATCTCTCGTCGTCGAGCCGGATCTCTCCCACGAACTTCAGCCACTCCTCCTGGAGAGCCTTCTTTTCGACGAGCGGGAAGCACGCGTCGAACGTCTTCTCGTCGTCCCTCGCGCGGTGGACCGTCTCGAGGAGCTTGAGGAACGGCTTCCGGTAGCGGCGGCCCTCGCCCTCCATGAGGAAGAGCGCGATCGTCGCGGAGACATCGTAGAAGTCCTCGCTCGCGAGCTGATCGCGCGGCAGCGAGAAGACGCGCTCGAGCGGCGGGAGCTTGCTCCGGTTCCTCACGCACCAGGCGAACGCGCCCTCGCGCTCGGGGCCGCCGAGCTTGATCCGCTTGCGCTTGGCGAGCCGGAAGCGCCCGCGATCGACCTCGAACTCCTCCATGTAGCCGGCGAGGCCCTCGACGCACCACGCCTGGTGGCGGACGGTCCGCGTCCGGTTCGCGGCGAAGCGCGAGTACTCGAAGGCGATCTGGTGCGTGAGCTCGTGCCTCAGGGCGAAGAGGACTCCCTCGAAGCCGATCTTCTCCGCGGGCTGGTCGGCGAACGTCGGCTCGAACGTGACGACGCACGGGCCCGGGAGCTCGCGCATGTGGAGGTAGTAAGCGGCGCCGGGAGGACCGCTGACCTCGTTGACCTTGGCCTTCTCGCACTCCGCCTTGAGGCGCGCGCGGAAGTCGGCCTGCGTGCCCGTCGCGACGACGACGAGCTTGTTCCGGGGCGGCTTCAGCTCCCACGCCGACTGGAGCTGGGAGAGGAAGAAGGCGCGGAAGGCTCCCACGTGCGCGAGGAGCCGGCGTGCGGTCCTGAGAGGGAGCGTCGTCCTCACCTCGTGCACCGCATCGGAGACGACCCACGGCCTCGCCCAGCTTGCGTGCTGGGAGTCGAGCGCCGAGACGGCGTCGCGCTCGAGCCTCTTCCCGTCCACGAGCTCCCCCCCCGCTTCGAGGAGCTTCGCGTCGGCCGTCTTCACGAGCTTCAAGTAAGGCTCGAACCACACGACTCCCAGGCGCTCGAGGAGGTCGTCCCTGGGAAAGTGCTCGAGCAGGAGCGCGGCGTGGCGCTCGAAGCGGTCGGCTTGCCCCGCTCGGTCGTCCTGCTCGGCGAGGTCAGCGAGGAGCTCGCCGCACTTCTCGTACGCTTTCTTCCGCTCGCTCTCGTGGAGCTTCGCGAAAGCCTCGGCGGGCTTCTCCTCCTTCCCCTCGAGCTTCGCGAGCTCGGAGCGGAGCTTCTCGTGCGAAGGAGAGAGCGCGAGACCGCGCTCGAGCTCGGCCCTCGCCTCGGCGGGAGCGCCGTTCTCCTCGCACACCCGGGCGAGGCGGAGGAGCTCGTCCGCGATCGCAGCGAACGCCGCCTCCTCGCGCGCTCACCGTTGCGGCTTTCTCACGTAGACGTGGACCGCGAGCGGTCGCGCCGGGAAGCGGACGCTCTTCCCGAGGATCGTGGCGCGCTCGATCGGCATCTCACCCGAGGCGAGCTCCCAGACCCGGGGATCGGGCACGTCCAGGCGGTCGAGCGTGATCGAGGAGACGACGATCGTGCTCGGAAGGACGGGGCCCTTCCGCCTCTCCTCGGGGAGCAGCGCGAGCGCCGCGGGCGAAGTCGCGTCGCGGTAGCTCTCCCAGTAGTTCTCCCACATGGACTCGTAGCAGATCGTCTTCTCGTCCCGGTAGAGCAAGGGGAGATACATGCTGTCGACCGCGACGACCGCAGCCGGGTCGAGGCGCATCGACGCGACGTCCTCGTATCCCTTCACGATCGTCCCGTTCGCGAGGGCGAGGAACGTGTCCTTGTCGTGATAGAAGGAGAGGAGAGTGAACGGCACGAGGAGGACGGCGCCCGCGATCCGCCACCCGCGCCGCGGCGACGAGAGCAGCGCTCCGTGGAGCGCGGGCCGCCCGAGGAACGTGAAGTGGTTCCCGAAGACGAGCGGCCCCCGGTTGATCGCGAACCAGACGAGGAAGCCTCCCACGTAGATCCGCGCCGCCGTGAGGAGCGGCCTCTCGGTGGGATCGCGGAAGCGCGTGAGGAGGAACGCCGCCGGCAGGAGCGTGAGCGCGAGCGGCACGATCCCGAAGACGATCGCGTAGGTCGCCCGGAGGTCCGGGAGCGTGTTGAGCTGTCCGCCCCGGAGGCGCGCGTGGACGGGGAGCTGCTGGAAGGCGAGCTCCGGATGCCCCTGCGCGGCGAGAACGGCCGCCGTCGTCGCGAGCACGACGAGCACCGCCGTCCCGGCGAGGACGAGCGCGGCCGCGATCCTCGGGCGCCAGCGCTCGCGCGGCCGGACGAGCACGTCGAGACCGACGACCGCCGCCGAGCTCGCGCCGAACGGGAGAGAGACGAGCACCGCCGCTCCCAGGAAGAGGCCGGAGAGGAACGAGCGCCCGAGCTCGTCCTTCCGCGGCGCCGCGAGCCACCCGAGGGTCCCGAAAAGGAGCGCCGCCACGTCGGGCCTCCCGTGATTGAAGCGCGGGAATGCCGAGATCACGAGGAGGGAGGCCACGATCCTCGTCGCTCCGAGCCTGTTCCGCGCCACGAACCAGAGAGCTCCCAGGTAGGTCGCGTGGACGACGTGCGTGAACGCGAGGAGAGACCTCACTCCCATGCCGAAGGTCCAGAGCCACGTCCCGAGCATGAGGGAGAACCCCGGGAGGATGAAGTAGGCGCGGAGCTGGTACGTGAGATCGACGTACTGGCTCCCGGGGGCGCGGAGCGTGCCTTCCTTGGCGAGGTGATACGCGGGCTCGACGTAGCCCTGGAGGTCCGAGTGCGGGAGCGGAGACAGCTCGAGGAAGAGGACGAGATGGACGACGAGGAGCGCGAGGGCGACGGCGGCGGCCTCTCGCAGGGAGACGCGCTCTCCGGGATCCGCGCGCGGATCGGGCGCCCGCTCGGGCTCGGGGGCTCGCTCGGGCGTCGCGGCCTCGGCCATGAGCTCAGCTCGTCTTCTCGGCGCTCCGGTGCTCGAGCGCAGGGGTCGTCCGGTCGCCCGGACGCAGATAGCCGCGGCCGCGGTAGTAGTACATGTCGATGAGGCCCGCGTCGCTCACGTTGTTCAGGATGACTCCCACGGGCTTGACTCCCACGCCCACGAGGCTCGAGTAAGCGAGCCTCGTCGCGCGGCGGCGCGAGTGCTTCGTCGAGACGATGAGCACGGTCGTGTCGGCCGCGGGAGCCATGATCGACGCGTCCGAGAGGAGCGACGCGGGCGGCGTGTCGATCACGATCCGGTCGAAGCGCGAGCGGATCACGGCGATGAGCTGCATGAAAGCTCCGGTCGACGCGAGGAGCTCCGCCGGGTTCCTCGGAGGCCGCCCCGACGTGAGCACGTAGAGGTTCGGCACGTCCGTCTCACGGATCACGTCGAGAGGCTTCCGCTCTCCCGTGAGGCAGTCGGCGAGCCCGGGCTCGAGGTCCAGGTCGAACGTCTTGTGGATGCAAGGGCTCCTCATGTCGGCGTCGATGAGGACGACGCGCGAGCCCGTGTTCGCGGTCGCCACCGCGAGGTTGATCGAGCCCGCCGTCTTCCCCTCCGCGGGAGCGCCGCTTGTGACGAGCACGACGCGCGCGGGAGCGGACGCGTGGATCTGCGCGCGGAGACGCCGGAACGACTCCGCGAAAGGCGAGTCCGAGCGCGTGAGCGCGAGCCTCTCGAGCTCTCGGGTCACGACGTTCGGCACGTCGGGCACGAGCCCGAGCACCTCCGAGTGGATGTAAGCGCGCACGTCGTCCGCCGACCGCACGCGCGTGTCGACGAGCTCGAGGAGGTAGGTCACGAAGAGCCCGAGCGCGAGGCCGAGCGCGATGCCCACGGCGATCATGCGCGGGCGGTTCGGCCGGATGGGCCCTCCGGGCACCGGAGCGCGCTCGATGATCGTCACGGCCGCGCCCTCGAAGGGGGAGTAAATCTTGAGCTCGGCGACCCGCTGCGTGAGCTTCTCGTAGAGCTGCTGGTTGTCCTGGATCTCCGTCGAGAGGAGGACGACCTCCTGCTCCTTCTGGTTGATGAGGGTCGCCTGCTTGTTCTGGTCGTCGATGCTCTTCTCGAGGCGCTTCTCCTCGGCGTACTTCTCCTCGCGCCGACTCGCGAGCAATGCCTCGATGAGAGCGATCTGGGACTGGATCTCGAGCTTGAGCTGGTCGCGGCGCGTCCTGAGAGCGGCGACCTTCGGGAGCGGGCAGCGGTCCTTGTAGCGCTCGAGGAGCTCCGCGAGCTCGATCTCGACGTTCGTGAGCTGGGTCCTGAGCGCGAGCAGGACCGTCGAGGCCTCCATGGGAGGAGCGCTCTCGATCGGGCGGCCGTCGCGGCGGACCTGGTTGATCGACTCGACGGCGCTGTCGGCGCGGAGGCGCTCGAGCCTCACGGCGCTCAGGGCCTCGTTGAGGCCGCGGAGGCGGTTGACGATCACTTCCTTCGCGCCCGGCGGGTAGTCGTTCTTCCTGTTGTGCTCCTCGAGCTTCTTCTGGGCCAAGGTGATGCGCGCCTGGATCTCGGGGAAGCGCTCCTCGATCATCCGGAGCGTGGTGCCCATGAGCTCCTTGCGCTTCTCGTCCTTGAAGCTCGCGTAGACCTCCGAGACGGCGTTGGCGAAGACCATGCAGTTCTTCGGGTCTTCTCCCTCGCAGCCGACGTCGATGAGGTAGGTCTCCGCGATCGGCTTCACGAAGACCGCCCCCTGGAGCGCGCCGGCCTTGTCCGACACGCCCTCGAGCGCCTGGGCGACCTCGGGGCGCCGGTCGATCACGACCTGCGCGAGGTTCCGGCTCTTGAGAAGCATCGTCTCCGTGTTCACGTACTCGGTGGAGAGGCCCGGCTCGACGTAGAGCTGGTTCGCGTAGACGCGAGGATCCACCGGCTCTCGCCCGAGCTGGACCTTCGCGGAGGACGCGAACACGGGTGCCTCGCTGAACGCCTTGACCGCCGCGAGCGCGGCGCAGACGACGATCGCCAGGAGCACGACGTGGAACCGCTTCCTCAGGATCGCGAGGAGCGACTCCACGTCGAACAGCTCGACCGCCGTCGGGAAAGCCGGCGGCGTGAAGGCGCGTTGCTCCGTGCCAGGCGTCCCGGCGGCGAGAGAAGGTCCGCGCTGCGCTTCGTTCATGGAATCTCCTGCGGAGGGCTCAGAAGAACCCCTCCGGGACGTAGATGATGTCGCCGGGCACGAGCGGCGGATCCTTCTCGAGGTCGCCGTCCTTGATGATCTTGTCGACGAGGATCCGGCGCTTGATCCGCCCCTGCGGCGTCGCACGCAGGAGGAGCGTGTTGTTGCCGTCCGCGATCCGCTTGAGGCCCCCCGCGAGCGCCAGCGCCTTGATCACGGTCAGGCCCCTCTCGTCGATCTCGAAGGCGCCGCTCCTCTCGACGAGCCCGAGCACGTAGACGCGGCGCACCTGGCGGTCCGCGACGATGATCGTGTCGTTCGCGGTGACCTGCGCCGTCGCGCGCTGCTTCTCGTCTCGCATGTCGACCTGGTACGAGTTCGCGCCGCCCGTCGCCGCGCGCCGGATCACGGTCACGCGGTCGCGCTCGGCAACCGGCCCGAAGCCGCCCGCGAGAGAGAGCGCCTCGTCGATCGTGAGGCGGCTCTCGGCGTTCAGCGGGAACGCGCCCGGGCGGATGACGCTCCCGAAGACGTAGAGCTCCTTCTTCGGCGGGATGTAGATCACGTCCTCGGGGTCGATGAAGATCTCGCGCTCGAGCTGCTGGCGGTCGAGGATTTGGTCGAACGAGAGCGTGAACGTCCGGCGCTTCCCGTTGATCACGCGGATGAGCTGGATCGCGGACGCGTCGGCCTCGAGGTCGAGCTTCGCCGTCGCGAGCCCTCCCGCGAGCGCGATGACCTGGAGGAGCGTGAGGCGCCGATCGACCGGGAGCGTGAGGACGCCGGGACGCGCGACGCGGCCCAGCACGTAGATCTTCCGGCACTCCTCGGGGATGAGCTCGACGGAGACGTCGGCCTTGTTCACGTAGTCCTTCTGGAGGAGCTGCGTGATGTCCGCCTCGACCTGGGCTCGCGTCTTCCCGAGCACCTCGAGCCTCCCGAGCCACGGGAGGCGCAGGATGCCGTCGCGACCGACGCGCGCCTTCGCCTGGGAGAGCTCGGGTTCTTCCCTCACCTGGACGGACACGACGTCGCCCACGCGCATGCGCTCGACGATCGACTCGTCCTTGCCCATGAGGTCTTCGAGGTTGTCCGGCGGCGGAGGCGGAGCGAGCAGCGGGAGGCGTTCCCCGGGCACGATGACGTCCGCCGCCGGCGGGAGAGGGCCTATGTCCTTGTCTCGGTTCGGATCGAAGACCTCGGTGCCCTTGCAACCCGCTCCGAAGGCGAAGGCGACCCCTAAGGCCGCGACGAGAGCGAGAGCGCGCACGCGGGCTCGCTCGGCGAGCGAAGCGTGATCGGCGAGCGAAGCGTGACGATCAGAGCCCGATCGCAAGCGACACCTCCCCGCGATGCTCGTCGTACGTCCCCGGGAGGAGCGCCCCCGAGGCGAGCGTCTGCGTGTAGTCGTAGGAGACCGTCAGCTCGAGCCACCGCTGGATCCGGTAGCCGAACGTGGCCCGCGCGTGGATCCGGTCCACGTGGTCGCCGTTGTCGACGCGCGCGTGCTCCCATGCGAAGTCTCCCGAGATGAACAGCTTCTCGCTCGGCCCGAAGCTGTAGCGGCCGTTCAGGTCGACGTAGTCCACCGTCTCGAAGTTCGCGCCGACCGCGTAGGTCAGGTCGCGCCTGTAAGCCGCCTGGAGCGTCAAGTTCGGCATCGCGAGCCACGAGAGCGCGCACGCCGCGGTGAAGCCGAAGAACCGGTGGTTGTCCTGGAAGTTCCCAGTTCCCGTATAGGGGATCTGGTAGCCCGCGCCGAGCTTGATCGACAGCGTGAGCTTGGGCGACAGCTCTCCGTCGACGCCCGCGCGCCCCTGGTGCGCGTCGTAGTCGCGGTTGATCGACTGGTCGAAGCGGACCGCCTCGAAGTTGTATTCGAGGAGGCCGTGGAACTTCTCGAAGATCTGGATCCCGACCTGCGCGCTCGCCCCGGCGGTCTTGTGGTCGAACTGCTCGAGGTTGGCGAGGTGGTTCAGGAAGTCGTCTCTCCTGAACAGGCCGCCCGCCTTGACCGAGAGGCGATTGAAGCCGAGCTCGATCCAGCCCTGGGCGGTCTCCTCG
>JACQDU010000392.1 GCA_016200955.1 bacterium | reverse complement strand
CGGCCTCGGCCGGCCACAGCCGGACGCCCAGGTCGCCCGCAGAGGCGACCCAGTGCCCGTCGGGGCTCCAGGCGACGCCGAGCGCGTGCGTCCCGTACCCCTCGAGCGTGACGAACTCCTCGGTCTCGTGGTCCCAGAGACGGACGGTGTTGTCGGCGCTCGTGCACGCCACGCGGTGGCCGTCGGGGCTCCAGGCGATGCCGTGGGTCTCGGTCTCGTGGCCGCGGAAAATGTTCTGGAGCTCATAGGAGCCCTGGACTCGCCACACCTTGACGGTCCGGTCGGCGCAGCTCGAGGCGACGTGGGCACCGTCCGGGCTCCAGGCGAGGCCGAAGATCGTGCCCATGTTGCTCTCGAAGGCATGCTCGCGCCGGCCCGTGGCCACGTCCCAGACCGAGACCGTGTGGTCCATGCCGCCCGCGACGAGGCGCCGCCCGTCTGGGCTCCACGAGACGCCGTAGACGGTCGTGCGTGCCCCCTGGAGCGTCTTCGAGCACGTGCACGTCTCGACGTCCCAGACGGCGATCGTCCCGTCCGTGCGACCGGTCGCGAGCGTCTTCGAGTCGCGGCTCCAGGCGACGATCTGCGTGCAGGAGCCCGCCGGGCCCGGGAGCTTCGCGATCTGCTTTCCCGTCGCGCTGTCCCAGAGGAACGTCGTCCCGTCGTCGTTCCCGGAAGCGAGCGAGCGCGCGTCCGGGCTCCACGAGAGCGAGACGAGCCCGCCGCCGCTCGGGAACGGTTCCATGACCGGAGCGCCGTCGGGGACGGACACGATCCGTAGGAACCCATCGCGCGTCGCGATGGCCATCCTTCGCGAGTCCGGCGAGAAGGAGAGGTCGGCGACCCGCTTCGTCTCGAGTGTCTGCGGTTTCTTCCAGACGTGCTGCCGCGAGAGATAGTGGGCCGCGCGGTAAGCCGGGCTCTCGTCGAAGCTCAGCGCCTTCGCCGAGTAGAGCGCGGCCGAGCAGTACTTCCCTTCCACGATCGCGCGCTCGGCGAGCTGGAAGAGGATCACGGCCTGCTGCTTCCTCAGGGCCTCGTCCTTCCTCGCGCTCTCGGCGAGCTTGCGCCGGTCCTCGTCTGCGCGGCGGTCGGCTTCCTCCTTCTGGCGCCGCTCGCGTTCCTCGATGAAAGCGCGCGTCGCGACGACGGCGGCGCCTCCGAGACCGAGCACGGCGGCGATCGCGACGACGAGGAGCGCGGCCGTGAGCTTGTTCCTCCTCGCGCGCCGGACGAGCCGGGCGAGACGGCCGAGGGGGCGCGCCTCGATCGGGTCTCCGGCGAGGAAGCGGTCGATGTCCTTCGCCAGGGCCGCGGCGCTCGGGTAGCGGCGCGCCGACTCCTTCTCGAGGCAGCGGAGGCAGACCGTCTCGAGGTCGGGAGGGATGCGGCGGTTGATCGACGACGGCGGCACGGGGTCCTTGGAGACGACGGCCGCGATGACCTTGAAGTGACTCTTGCCCTCGAAGGGCGGCCTGCCCGTGAGGACGTGGTAGAGAGTCGCTCCGAGCGAGTAGACGTCGCTTCTCTCATCGATCGGCGTCTCGGACGTCCCGGCCTGCTCGGGCGGCATGTAAGCCGGCGTCCCGAGGAGAGAGCCCGTCTTGGTCATCTTCGTCCCCGAGTCGCGGATCTGCGCGAGGCCGAAGTCGAGGACGTAAGGGCGCTCGTGCGAGTCGAGGATGATGTTCTGCGGTTTCAGGTCGCGGTGGACGACGCCCTGCTCGTGCGCGTGGTGGACCGCGCGCGCCACGTCCCGCACCGCCTCGAGCGCTTTCGTGAGAGGGAGCTTGGGCTCGGCTCGCGGGCCCAGCCTCCGGTCGAGCGTCCGGCCCTGGATGTAGTCCATGGCGAGGAACTGCTTCCCCGCAACCTCGCCGACCTCGAAGACCGAGACGATGTTCGGGTGGCGCAGGCGGGCGATCGCCTCCGCCTCTCGCTTGAAGCGCTCGAGCGCGAGCTCGCCCTGCTCGCTCCCGGGGAGCACGACCTTGAGCGCGACCTGCCGCCGGAGCCGCTCGTCCCACGCGCGGTAGACCGCTCCCATGCCTCCCTTGCCGAGCTCGCCCAGGATCAGGAAGCGCCCGAACGCGCGGCGCGGGTCGTTGCGCGCCTGCGAGACCTCCGTCGGGAGGTCCGCGCCGGCCTGGGACATGCTCTGCTCGATGCCCAATCAGAGCTCCGGGAGCTTCGAGGTGATCTTCCTCGCCTGCGCGAGCTCGTCGTCCAGGTGCTCGAGCCGCGCCTCGAGCGCTCGCCCGCGCGCGGAGAGCGCGTCGAGCGCGGCGTCGCCCCAGCCGCCCGGGGGAGCGTCGCGCAGGTTCTTCGCCACGGCGCGGAGCGCGTCGTCTCTCTTGCTCTCGATGAGCTTGATCCTCACGGCGAGCTCGGCTCCCTTGGCGGTGTCCTTGACCTTGTCGAGGGCGCGGGAGAAGAAGCCCTTCTTCTCCTCCGACTTCTTTCCCGAGAGGGCTTCCTTCGAGGACTCGAGCTCCCGGAGCTGCTGCTCGATGTCGATGAGAGGAGCGAGGGGGTTCTCCTTCTCTCCCGACTTCGCGCGCCTCTCGACGGAGGCTCGGAGGGCGGCGTTCGCGGCGAGGGCGACGGCGGTCTCGTGCTCGGCCTTCGAGACGGCTTCGCTCTCCGTCTGGCGCTCCGTCATCGCGCGAGCGGCGCGGGCGGCGATGGCTTTCTTGAGCGCCACGGTGCCCGCCCCGTCGAGCGAGCCCGAGCGAGCCTTGATCCCGGGCTTGTCGAAGGCGCGCCGGAGCTCGCGCGCTCTCTCGGCGCCTTTCCCGAGGTCGTTCGCGAGGTCGCCCGCGCGATCGATCGACTGGCCTTTCTCGAAGGCCGCGGCGGCGGCGTCGTAATACTGCAAGCCGAGGAGAGACTCGCCGATCGCGCCGCGGAGCTCTTGCTCGTCTCGCTTCGAGACGTCGCCTCGCGTGGCGAGAGCGGTCCGGGCGACTCCGAGGGCGAGCTGGAAGGCTCCCGCGAGGACGTTCTCCTTGGAGTCGAGGTCCTTCTGCGTCTTCATGAGAGCTTCGGGGCCCGCCGCGAGCTCCGAAGCTCCCCAGGCCGCGATGGCCTTCGCCGCCGGGAGGTCGAGCCCGTCTCCGAGCGCGAGGTCCGCGAAGCGGGGCGAGGGATACTTCGCCCAGGCCGCCTTCACGTGAGCAAAGATCTCGTCTCCCGCGTGGCTCGCGGCGACGAGCGCGACGAGGAGAGGAGCCGGCTCGTCGGGGAAGGCCTCCTGGAGGAGCTTCGCCTCGCGCGCGGCCTTCTTCGCGTCCGCCTTGAGCGCGATCCTCGCCCGCAGGAGCCCGGCCTTGAGCCTCTCTCGCGCTCCCTCGCCGTGAGAGGCGCGGGAGGCGACCGAGGCGGCGAGGGCGCACGAGGGGTCTTCCTCGGTCGCCTTCTCCGCGAGCTTCCTCGCCTCCTCGTCCTGGCCGTTCAGGAGGTGAGTCAAGGCGAGCCCGGCTCGAGCGGCGGCCCTGGCCTGAGGGATCCTCGCGCCGTCGAGGGCGGCCTTGAATGCCTTGCGGGCGTTCCCGAGGTCGAGGGGATCGCCCGTCTTCTTGTAGCGCTCGATCGAGCGGGCGGCCTCGGCGTCGGCCTGCCCTGAGCCAGGTCGAAGGGCTCCCCTGGGCTCGGGCGGAGCGGCTTCCCTGGGAGCGACGACGGGAGTCGCGGCCTTCGCGACCTCCTCGAGCGTCTCGCCTTCGTCGTCGAGCGAGACGCGGTTGAACTCGCCGCGCTCCTTCTTCTTCGCGGGAGGCGGCTCGGCCTTCTTCTTGAGAACGGGAAGCTCGTCCGACGACTCCGGCACCGCGAGCGCGGGGGCCTCGTCCGCGGGCGGCTTCGCGTTCTTCCTCTCGGGCTCCTCCTCCGGCGCGTCGGGCTCGATCTCCTCGACCTGGACGCGAGGGGCCTTCTCCTCCGGCTCCTCGTTTTCTTCCTCGGCTTCCGCGCCGTCGTTCGTGACGACGGCCTCGGTCTCCTGCGACATCTTCTTCGCGAGAGCGCGCGCGTAAGCCTTCGCGAGAGCGCGCGCGAACGCGACGAACGCCTCGTCGTCCGAGAGGGCCTTCCGGGCCACGTCGAGGAAGCGGCCTTCCGGGTCGTCGCCGGCTTCTCGCGCGAAGCGGCGGGCCGAGGCGTGAGCGCGCTCCGGGACCGAGAGGCCGAGGGCCAAGAGCCGCTCGGGGCCCTTCGCCCAGGCCCGCGCGGCGAAGCGGCCGAGCTTCCCGCGGACCTTCCGCGCCTTCTCCTCGGAGGCCGAGGCGAGCTTGGGGATCGCGCGCGCCAGCAGGTCTTCGGTCGAGTCCGCCACGGCGTGCCTCTGGAGGCCGCGATCCTAGCACTCTCCCGGCCGTTTGACCCGGGGGAGGAAAGCGGTCATCCTATCGGCGCCTTCGTCTCACGTGAGCTCGTCTCACGGGCTCTCGGTCTCTTGCGTGGGGCGACTTTCGTCGCCCCGGCCCCCCTGGTCGCTCGGCACGACACTCCCCGGAGAAGCGAGGAGCAAGATGAGCGAGAAGATGAAGCGGTGCCCGAAGTGCAGCGCGCGGAACGACCCGGCGGCGGTCGTGTGCTCGCTCTGCAACGCGAGCCTCGGGGCGGCCGCCGAGACCTACGAGCCTCGCCTCTGGCAGGAAGGGAAGCAGCGCTTCCGCGGCGAGGGGATCGGCTCCAAGGAGGAGACCCCCGCTCCCGCCGGGACGGGCGAGCGCCACTTCCTCGTCGCGCCGCTCGGCGAGCCGATCCGGCTCGACCTCTCGCAGGGCGCCGTCACGGTCGGCCGCGAGGACACGTGCCAGGTCAAGGTCGCGTCCGCTTCCGTCTCGCGCAAGCACGCCGAGGTCTCGCTCAAGGGAGATCCCGCGCGCGCGACCTTGCGCGACCTCGGCTCCCAGAACGGGACGTTCGTGAACGGCGGCGTCCTCGAGGGCGAGCGGCCGCTCGCCGACGGAGACGTCGTCAAGCTCGGCGACCTCGTCGTCGTCTACAAGCGCCTCGCTCCCGGCGAGGACGAGACGAAGCTCAAGGGCTACCTCCAGACCGTCACGGGGACCTCCACCGTGAGGATGGCCGCGGGAGAGAAGCACGACCCGCCGGGCGAGACGGGCGCGATCGAGGGCGACGCCGGCATCATCCAGGTGCACGAGGTGCTCCGCCGGCTCGGCGGCCTCCACGCGAACGGCGTCCTCGACGTGGACATGAACGGGATCAAGGGCACCATGAGGCTCGTGGACGGCAAGGTCACGACCGCGAGCTACGCGGGCCTCGACGCTCTCCCCGCGATCCAGGCCATGGCTTCTCTCACGAAGGGGCGCTACCGGTTCATGCCCGACCGGGTCGAGACCGCCGACGCGAACGCCGCGACCCAGGCGCTCGAGATCCCGAAGGCGGCCGGCGAGGGCAAGGCTGCGAGGCCGCCCACGAACCGGCTCGCCGCTCTCGGGCCTCATGCGCAGACCGGGAGCAATCCGTCGGGCGGGCCTTCGACTCCGTCTCCGGGGTAGCGCCGTCTCACCCACACCATTTGCGGGGGGCGGAAGCTGGCCCAGGTGAGGATCGAGCCACCTGACTCGCACGAAGCGCAGGCCCGTGGCGAGAGGCGACGCGGCACGAAGTGACGCGTCGCGGCTCGCCCCTGGGCCGAGCAGGGGGGAATGCGGGGGGCGCAGCCCCCCGCAAATGGTGAATCACGCGCGGAAGCTGGCCCAGGTGAGGATCGACCACGTGACTCGCACGAAGCGCAGGCCCGTGGCGAGAGGCGCCGCGGCACGCAGTGACGCGTCGCGGCTCGCCCCTGGGCCGAGCAGGGGGGAATGCGGGGGGCGCAGCCCCCCGCAGATGGTGAGGTAGAATGCGCCGCCTTCAGAGGAGAGCAGCCATGGTTCGAGCCCGCGCGCGGGTGCTGGTGGGAGTCGGTCTGTCGCTCGGAGCGCTCGCAGGCGCGGCGCTGCTCCGGGCGGACGACTCGAGGCGAGAAGGCCCCGCCGGGTCCCCGCTCCAGCGAGCGATCGAGCGCGTGTATCCGGCGCTCGTCCAGATCCACGTGCTGTCGCTCGCGCACGAAGGCGGCCACGAGAGGAAACAGGAAGGCGCGGGCTCCGGCGCGATCATCTCGCCCGACGGTTACGTCGTCACGAACCACCACGTCGCCGGGAAAGCCGCGGTGATCCGCGTGATCCTCTCCTCGAAGGAGGAGCTCGACGCGAAGCTCGTGGGGACGGACGCTCTCGCGGACATAGCGGTCGTGAAGCTCGACCTCTCGGCGAGGCCCGCGGGCTCGCCCGCGCTGCCGGTCGCGAAGTTCGGCCGCTCGGAGCTCCTCAAGGTCGGCGACACGGTGCTCGCCATCGGCTGCCCGCGCGCGCTCTCGCACTCGGTCACGCGAGGGACCGTCGCGAACAAAGAGATGATGATGCCGCGCTTCGTGCGCGGCTCGCCTTTCATCCTCGACGGAGAAGACGTGGGCTCGATCGTCAAGTGGATCGGCCACGACGCGACGATCCAGCCCGGGAACTCGGGCGGTCCTCTCGTGAACCTCGAAGGCGAGATCATAGGGATCAACGAGATCGGGATCGGCACCATGGCCGGAGCGATCCCGAGCGAGATCGCGAACGCCGTCTCCAAGGAGCTGATCGAGCACGGGAAGGTCCGCCGAGCCTGGATCGGCGTGGACCTCCAGCCTCTCCTCAAGAACGACGTGAAGCCGCTCGCGCGGGGAGCGCTCGTCGGGAGCGTCACGCCGGGCTCGCCCGCCGAGGTCGCGGGGTTGAAGCCCGGGGACATCGTCCTCGCGATCGACGACTCTCCCGTGCACGTCGTCTTCCGGGAGGAGCTGCCCGAGGTCAACATGCGCCTCCTCGCGGAGCCCGTCGGGAAAGACGTCGTCCTCAAGGTGAGGCGCGGCGGCGAGGAGCTCACGCTCGCGGTCAAGCCGGAGTCGAGGGACGACGTCGAGGGCAAGGAGACCGAGGCGCGCGCCTGGGGCGCGACCGTGCGCGAGCTCACGACCTTCGAGGCGAAGGAGCAGCGGCGCGGCGACAAGCGCGGGATCCTCGTGGGCAGCGTGAGGCAAGGCGGCCCGTGCGATCAGGCCCAGCCCCCGATCCACGCGGGCGACGTGATCGTGGACGTGGGCGGGAAGACGATCGAGGGCCTCGAGTCGTTCTCTCTCACGACGGCCTCGTTGCAGGAAGGAAAGACCGACCCGATCCCGACTCTCGTGACCTACGAGAGAGGCACGCTGCGCCTCCTCACGCTGGTCGAGGTCGGCGCGCGGAAGCCCATGGAGCCGACTCCCGAGGCGAGGAAGCCGTGGCTCGGGATCGAGACGCAGGTCCTCTCGAAGAAGCTCGCGAGCGCGCTCGGCCTCAAGGGGAAGAAGGGCGTGCGCGTCTCCCAGGTCTACCCGGAGACGACCGCCGCCCTTGGCGGCCTCAAGGTCGGCGACATCGTGACTCACGTGGACGGGAAGCTCGTCGAGGCCTCGGAGCAGCACGACGCCGACGTCTTCAACGAGATCATCCGGGGCTACAAGCCGGGCGCGAAGGCGGAGCTCACCGTGATCCGCGGCTCCGAGAAGCTCGCTCTCCAGGTCGCCCTCGAGGAGGCGCCCAGGCCCGAGCGCGAGCTCAAGGAGCACGAGGACGCCGTGCTCGAGCTCAAGCTCCGCGACCTCTCTTTCTGGGACCGTGTGAGGAACCGCTGGAAGAAAGAGGAGCCGGGAGCCCTCGTCTCGGGCCTCGAGAGCGGCGGCTGGGCGGCCTTCGCCGGCATTCACGCGGGCGACCTCCTCCAGGCGATCGACGGCCGTCCCGTGAGCAAGGTCGAGGACGCGATCCCGCTCCTCGAATCGATCCACGAGAAGCGCCCGAGGACGATCGTCTTCCTCGTCAAGCGCGGAATCCACACCGTCTTCGTCGAGATCGAGCCGACGTGGCCGATCGCGGCGACGGACAAGAAGTAGAAGGGAAGAAGGACCATGAGACGTGCTCACGTTGCCCTCGCCGCCGTCGCGGCCCTGGGGCTCGCGCTCCCTGCGAGCGCGGACGACCTCAAGGCCACCGCGCGGAGCGTGGCGGCGAAGAACCAGAAGGCGATCCTCACGGCGAAGCTCGTCTTGAAGGTGAGCTTCGGGAGCCGCGAGCAGGAAGTGAAGCTCGAGATCACCGGGACGTGCATCGACGCCTCGGGCCTGACCGTCGTCTCGGCCTCGGCGCTCGAGCCCCAGCTCCAGTTCCGGGGCGGCGGCGGGCGCCGTCCGGGCGGCGGCGGAGGCGGCGGTGGCGGTGGCGGAGGCGGTGGCGGCGAGGGCATGAGGTCCGAGACCGAGGTCACCGAGACCGCGCTCGTCCTCGACGACGGCACCGAGGTCGAGGCCGAGGTGGTGCTCAAGGACGCGGACCTCGACCTCGCCTTCATTCGTCCGCGCGAGGTGACGAAGATCGACTTCGTCGAGCTCAAGCTCCGCGAAGGCGGGCTCCAGGCCCTGGACGAGGTCTTCGTCGTCGGGCGCCTCGGCCGCGCCGCGAACCGCGCGATCTCTCTCACGACGGGAACCGTGAAGTCGGTCGTCAAGGGCCCGCGCACCTTCTACGTCTGCGACGACGAGGTCTCGCAGACGGGCTGCGTCGCCTTCGGCCAGGACGGCTCTCCCCTCGGCGTCTTCGTCACGAAGAAGGCCGCGGAGACCGGCGCCGCCAGCGGCTTCCGCGCTCGCGGCGACTCGGTCGTCGTCCTCCGCCCCGTGAACGATGTCATGGAGCTCGCGAAGCAGGCCAAGGCCGCGAAGGCTCCCGAGAAGAAGAAGGACGACTCCAAGGAAGAGCCCAAGAAGGACGGCAAGAAGCCGGACGAGAAGAAGCCCGACGGCGAGAAGAAGCCCGACGGCGAGAAGAAGACGGGCGACTTCTAGCGACGCTCCGACCTCGACCGGAAACGCGAAGGCGCAAAGTCGCGAAGGCGCGGAGGGCTGCCTCGAACCCCTTGGCGTCTTTGCGTCTCTGCGTCCTTGCGTTCCCTGGCCACACTCCTCTTCTTGATGCACGAGGCCCTGGCACCTGGAAACACGCGGCCTCCCCCGGTATATCGATGGTTGTCGATCCGGGGGAGGCGTGCATGGATCGTTCCGCTCTCGTGGCCGCGACCGCCGTCGTCGCCGTCCTCGCCTCCTCGACCGGCCTCCTCGCGGGGGACGAGGAGCTCGACAAGCAGTACCTCGGGCACCGGAAGAGCGCCGACGACCGCGTCGCCGGCGGGTTCCTCGCCTTCGCGAAGACGCTCGAGCGGAAGAAGTGCGGCGACCGCGCGAAGGTCCTCGCGCTCCATGTCTGCGTCGTCGGCTCCGCGCTCCAGGCGAAGGAAGCGGGAGCCCTTCTCGACCGGATCGCCGCGTCGCCGAGCTCCGGGACCGACGCCGCGACGGAGGCGGAGATCGTCGACGCCATCGCGCGCTACAAGAAGGGCTACGAGGAGGTCGTCTCCTTCTGCGAGAAGAAGTCGCTCACGGCCGAGCTGGCGGACGTGAAGGCCCGCATCGAGGCCTGCGAGAAGTGCGGAGCGGCCGCGCCCAAGGCCGGGCCGTCGACTCCGCCGGACCCCCAGCCCGACAAGGGCCGCCCCATGGGCCCGCGCGGCGGAGGCGGGCGCGGAGGCGGCGGAGGAGGCGGCGGCGGAGGCGGCGGAGGCGGTGGGAACAACACCGACCCGAAAGCGGGCCTCGAGCGCCTGAACGCTTACAGGAAGGCCGCCGGTCTCTGCGAGGTCACGCTCGACGACAAGCTGAGCGAGGGCTGCGCCGCTCACGTCACTTACCTCACGAAGAACAACATCACGCCCGCGAACTCGGGCCTCAAGGTGCACAAGGAGGACTCGACCCTCCCGGGAGCCTCGGACGCCGGGGCGTCCGCGGCCACGAACGGCGTGATCGCCTGGCACGCCGGAGCCGCGGAGTCGGTGGACCGGTGGATGCGGAGCTTCTACCACCGGATCCCTCTCCTCGACCCGGCGCTCTCGAAGATCGGGATCGGGTCCGGGACTTACCAGGACGGGCAGCTCGTCCTCCTCCTCGACGCGAAATCCGGGAGGAGCGGGAGCGCGACGGGGCTCGTCTCCTACCCGCCGGACAAGGGCTCGGGCGCGGCGACTCACATCTACAACGAGCTGCCCGATCCTCTCCCGGCGGGCGACAAGAACGCCGGGCTCCCCGTGACGCTCACGAGCTTCGGCGAGGGCACGCCCGAGAACGCCGAGGCCGTGCTCGAGATGGAGTCGGGGAAGCGCGTGGACTGCCACTTCTCCTCTCCCTCGAAGCCCGCGAGCAGCTTCGAGCAGTTCAAGACGATCTGCTTGATCCCGAAGGCTCCGCTCGACGGCGGCACGACCTACAAGGCGACCTTCAAGTTCGAGATCAACGGGAAGCCGACGACGAAGGTCGTCACGTTCAAGACGGGATCCTGACCCTCGACCTCATTTCGGCCCCGCGAGCGGCGGCGGCCTCCGCTCCAGCGCGAGCGCGCCTCCGAGCTCGCCGCCCGCTCCCGCCTCGCCCTGGCTCCAGATCCGGTAGCCGTGGCCTTGCTCGAGGAGCATGTAGTGGAGAGGGACCGGCGGGTTCCGCGGATCCACGGGGAGCTCGACCTCGGCCGGATAGAGGCCGTCGGGTGAGCGCAGCTTCTCGATCGCGAGAGCCGAGCGAAGGAGCCTTTGCCGCGCGAGGAGCGCGTCGCCGCTCCTGAGGGCGCTCTCGATCGCCGGGAGGACGAGCGTCGCGATCGGGTTCGTGGCCGACGAAGCCTCCTTGATCTCGGCGGCGACGGAGCGTTGAGCCCTCTCTGCGTCTCGGCGATCCCGCCCATGACCTGGACGAGGTTCCCCGGCGCTCCCACGTCGGCGCCGAAGCGGATCGCCTCCATGTATCTCCTCGCGGCGCCTCGCCCGTCTCCCTGGAAGGCGCGCTCCTCGCCCTCGAGGATCAGGAGGCTCGCGATCATCTGGCAGGCGTGGAAGTCGGGCACGTGCGCGTCGTAGCCTTCCTCCCAGGCCGTCTCCCAGTCGCAGCGCGTGCAGCGGAGCGCCTCGAGGAAAGGCGCCAGGTCCGCTCGATGCTTCTCGAGGAGCCGCGAGAGCTCGGGCGTGAGAGGAGAGCCCGGCTCGAGCGGCCACCAGAGCTTCTCGTAGTCGGTCGTGTCGAGCGCCGCGAGCGCCCGCGTGTAGCGAGGAGCGGCGTTCTCCTCGAGCGGCTGTCCCGAGAGGACGGGGAGGCGGCGAGCCGCGAGACGCGCGCGCTCCTCGGCAAGCTCGAGCTTCCAGGCCGCGGCGTACGAGTTGAGGACGGAGCGTCCCCAGATCGCCGAGACCCAGAAAGCCACGACGCCGGTCCCGAGGAGGAAGGCGAGGGCGATCGCGACTCTCTTGAGGACCCGCCGCGGCCGCCCCGGCTCGGGCGAGCTCAAACGAGAGGCGCCCTCACGCCGCGCGAGCGGGCGGCGACGAGCGCCTCGTCGTAGCCGGCGTCCACGTGGCGGATCACTCCCGTCGCGGGGTCGTTCGTGAGCACGCGCTCGATGCGGCGAGCGGCCTCGGGCGTCCCGTCGCAGACGACGACCTGGCCCGCGTGGATCGAGTAGCCGATCCCGACGCCGCCTCCGTGGTGGATCGAGACCCAGCTCGCCCCCGAGGCCGTGTTCACGAGAGCGTTGAGCAGCGGCCAGTCGGCGATCGCGTCGCTCCCGTCCTTCATGGCCTCGGTTTCTCTATTTGGAGAAGCCACGGAGCCGGAGTCCAGGTGGTCGCGCCCGATCGCGATCGGCGCTTCCAGCTCGCCTTTCGCGACGAGGTCGTTGATCGCGAGCCCGAGCTTCGCGCGCTCGCCGTAGCCGAGCCAGCAGATCCTCGCGGGGAGGCCCTGGAACGCGATCCTCTCTCCCGCGAGGTCGAGCCAGCGCGCGAGGGACCGGTCGTTCGGGAAGGTCTTCCGCGCGAGAGCGTCGGTCTTCTTGATGTCGTCGGGGTTTCCCGAGAGAGCGACCCAGCGGAAGGGGCCCTTCCCCTCGCAGAACAGCGGCCTTATGTAGGCCGGGACGAACCCGGGAAAGGCGAAGGCGTCCTTCACTCCCGCTTCCTGCGCGTGAGCGCGGATGTTGTTCCCGTAATCGAACGTCACCGCGCCTCGCTTCATGAGAGCGAGCATGGCCCT
>JACQDU010000391.1 GCA_016200955.1 bacterium | reverse complement strand
CGCTCGAGCTTCGCGCGCGCTCCTCCGAGGACGTTTCCCGTGAGGAGACCCTGGAGGCAGTCCTCGCGCCCCGCGAGCGCCTCGAGCGCCGCCTGGACACCGGGGAGCGGCCCGAACGGCCTCCCGGCGGGGACGGGCTCGAGCTCTCCCGCGAGGTGCTCGAGGTAGCGCGAGAGGACCGCGCGGCGCCGCTCGAGCGTGGGCTCGACCCCGCGGCCGCGCAGGACGCAGTCCACGATCCACGGGTCGGTGCGCCCCGCCATCGGAACGCCCGCCGTCGCGTCCTCGAAGCCGTGCAGGTCACGGAAGGCGCGGTCGACGGCGCGACGTCCCGCGCTCGCGGTGGTGACGAGCGTCCCATCGATGTCCCAGAGGACGACGGTCGTCTTCGCCAAGCTCGCTTACCGGGAGAAAGTTAGCACGCAGGGTCGCGTCAAGCCACGCGGTCCCGATCCGCGGAGGCGCTCGCGCCGCGCGACGGCAGTGGTTGACACGGACCCCGCCGAGCCCCGATACTCCGCGCTCTCGCGGGCCTTTCTGTTCTACTAACCACCGATCTTCTCGCGGCGAGAAGAAGCTGCCGACGACGCTCGTCTTCGCGCGGCGAGAAGCAGCATCACGGCCTGCGACGCTGCAAGGCGCGGCGTTCGGTCGGGCGGAGCCGAGGCGAGGTGATTTGCACCGCGGCTCGCTACCGCTCGCCTGGGTCTCTTCTCGAAGGGAGCGGACGCATGAACGTCTTCCAGGCCATGGGCGAGGGCTCGCACGAGCAGGTCGTCTTCTGCGAGAGCAAGGCCGCGGGGCTCAAGGCGATCATCGCGATCCACGACACGACGCTCGGCCCGGCGCTCGGCGGCTGCCGGCTCTGGCCCTACAAGTCCGAGCAGGACGCGCTCACGGACGTGCTCCGGCTCTCCCGCGGAATGACCTACAAGGCGGCCGCGGCCGGCCTGAACCTGGGCGGCGGGAAGGCCGTGATCATCGCGGACCCGAAGCGGGACAAGAACGAGGCCCTCTTCCGCGTCTTCGGCCGGTTCGTCGAGAGCCTGAACGGGCGCTACATCACCGCCGAGGACGTGAACACCTCCGTCCACGACATGGAGTACATCTTCATGGAGACGAAGTACGTCACGGGAGTCGCGCCCGCTCACGGCGGCTCGGGCGATCCGTCTCCCGTGACGGCCTACGGGGTCTTCCGCGGGATGCAGGCGAGCGTCAAGGAGGCGTTCGGGAGCGACTCGCTCGCCGGGAAGAAGGTCGCGGTCCAAGGGCTCGGGAACGTCGGCTCGCATCTCCTCGAGCACCTCGCCAAGGCCGAGGCGAAGGTCACCGTCTGCGACATCGACCCCGAGAAGTGCCGCCGCGCGTCCGAGGAGCACGGGGCCGAGATCGTCTCCCCCGACAAGATCTACGACGTCGCCTGCGACATCTTCGCTCCCTGCGCGCTCGGAGCCGTGCTGAACGACGACACGATCCCCCGCCTCCGCTGCAAGATCGTCTGCGGCGGCGCGAACAACCAGCTCGCGGAGGAGCGCCACGGCCGGATCGTCGAGGAGCGCGGGATCGTCTACGCCCCCGACTACGTCGTGAACGCCGGCGGCCTCATCAACGTCTACGTCGAGATGGAAGGCTACGTCCGCGAGCGCGCCCTCAGGATGGCGCAGAACATCTACGAGACGACCACGAACGTCTACAAGATCGCGAAGGAGGAGAAGGTCCCGACCTACGTCGCCGCGGACCGCCTCGCCGAGGGCCGCGTCCAGAGGATCGGCCAGATCAAGAAAGGCTTCTTCGGCGGGATCTAGGGGGCGGGAGCGACGAGAGTCGCCCCGCGCAGCGCAGCCTCCCGCGATGGTGCGCTGCCGTGCCTGTCGGCTCCCGCCACGGACCTCTACCGCGCGCTCTTCTTCGAGCGAGCCCTCTTCGGCCGCGCTCTCGCCCGCGTGGTCTTCTTCGAGCGAGTCTTCGGGACGGCCTTCTTCTTGCGGCCCTTCTTGCGGCGCGGCTTCACCTCGAAGCGCCGGAGAGAGGCGCCGCCGGCCCAGCCTTTCTCTATGGCCTCGAAGCCTATGTTGTGGACGCGCGGCCGCGCGATCCCGAGAGCGCCCGCGAAGTCCACGAGGAGGTCCTCCATGAAAGTGGGCCGCTCGGCGAAGTGGAGGAGCTCGCGCAGCCAGGGACCGCTCGTCGCGGGAGTGCAGAAACGCATGAGCTTGTCGGCGTCGCCTCCGCGCGGAGGAGCGCTCCCGCCGGAGTAGTACTCGGGAGACGAGTGGTAGTCGTCCACGAGCCTCCCCTTGTCGAACGCGAGCGAGACTAGGAAGTCCGAGTCGTGGACGAGGAAGCCGAAGACCGGAGCGCCGAGCTTCCGCGAGACGGCTCGCGCGACCTCCTCGAGGACCTTCGGGTCCTGGGGCTCGGTCGAGCGGGGATAAGCGCTCACCCAGCCGGCGTGCTCGTCCGAGACGTAAGCGGGGAGGGCCTTGGCGGCCTTCAGGGCCACGACGAGGCGGCGGCGGTTCTTCGCCTTCGCGTGGAGGCTGGTGAAGGAGACTCCCACGCCGACATCCGAGCAGCCGTGGGCTCCGGCGTCAACTTCCGTGTGACACGTCGAGCCTTCCACGACTCCCACGCTTCGCCTGGGGACGGCGAAGGGGTTCCCCATGGCATGGACCTCGCTCGTCGTCTATGAGTTCGGGAGGGTGCGTGACCGTCGGCGCCGTGCTTCGGAAGAAGTGACGTGAGACGCTGCCGCAAGACGGCCTCGCTGGCGCTCGCGGCGACGGTCTCGCTCGGAGGCTGCGCGAGCATTGGCGCTCTCGTGATCACCGGTCATTTCCACACGTACCTCGGGACGCAGGTCGACCTCGGCGTGCTCACCTTCTCTCTCGGGCCGGTGGGAATCTTGCTCTGGCCCGTCGCTCTTCTCGACTTTCCGTTGAGCTTCACGCGGACGAGCGACGCGCCGGCTTCCGTGCACACCGGGATCGTCACCTTCGGGAACGGCCAGGAGTACGGCCGTGCCATGAACGAGCTCCGTCCTCCGGGGAAGCGCATGATCGAGCTTCCCCAGACGGACAGGGCCGTCAAGCTCACCGGCGACCACCCTCTCCTGCCCGACGTGCCGCTCTTGCATCAGCGCGTCCCCTCCGGAGACGAGGTGTTCTTGTGCGGCGGTAGTTGCGCGAAGGTCGCGTGGCTTCACATCAAGATCGAGGCGCGCGGCTACACGACCGTCGAGAGCGATTTGCCGGGAACGACGTGCTTCCTCATCGTCGTGCTCGAGAAGGAGGTCGATCCCGGGCCTGGCCGCTGAAAGCACGTCCTGGATGTCTCGTCTTGAGGCACGGTGTCGGCTTTGCGTAAGATGCTCGCGGGAGACCCCATGACCCAGACCGCGACAGGAGCGATCCACCTCGAGGACTTCATCTCCGCGGTGCAGGCGCTCAAGAAACCTCGCGTGGGCCCGATGGCCAAGACCGGGCGCTCGAACGAATTCTGCCTCGAGACGTTCTGGGACCTCGTGCGCCGCCTCACGATGACCGAGGAGTGCCTCCGCGAGCACATCAACTTCCGCGAGGACACCTATGCGCGGAACCTCGTCGTCCTGACGCCGCGCTTCGAGATGCTCCTGCTCTGCTGGCGGCCGGGTCAGAACTCGCGGATCCACGACCACATGGATTCCTTCTCGGTCGTCAAGGTGATCCGCGGCACCCTCACGAACCATCTCTACGAGAGGCTCGACGACGGCTCCAAGCCCGGCTGGTGCGACCTGAGGAAGATCCGAGCCGACCTCGTCGCGCCGGGAGAGTACGCCTCGCTCGACCTAGGCGGCGTGCACATGATGGAGAACGACCCGAACTCGGGCGAGGACCTCGTCACGCTCCACTTCTACGCCGAGCCGCTCCGAGAGATCCACGTCTTCAAGCCGGAGGAGCACAAGGTCGACATCGCCCGGATGAGGTACTCGCTCGAGGACCGGATCTAGCTCGCCGCGAGTCGTCTACTTGCTTCCCGAGCCCACGGGAGCGGCGTCGCTCCGGGCGAGCGGAAGCTGGACCTGAGTCGTGCGCCGCTCGCGCCTCCAGGAAAAGGCGGCGCTCGTGACGTGCCAGACGCCGCTCGCATCTCGCGCGACTTCCGTGGCGGCCCAGTGCTTCGTGCCGTCGCTCGAGCGCTCGTCTTCCGGGTCGCCCGTGACGAGGAACTCGAACTGAGCGTGGTCTCTCTCGACCGAGTATCTGCGCGGCACGCGCTCGCAGGTGACTTCCGCATCGCCGAAGGCTCGCCGCACGAGCGAGTGGCGGGAGACGGCGGCGCGCGCGGCGGCGT
>JACQDU010000093.1 GCA_016200955.1 bacterium | reverse complement strand
GCGTCGACATCGCGCTCGTCGAGAGCGATCGCGCGCTCGCTCTCGTGTCGATCGAGCGCGGCGCGCGTGAAGGCGTGCTGCGCTTCTACGGGGATCAGAGAGCCGTGGTCGACGGCGATCCGAGCTTCCGCTCGCCTCTCTTTCCCGCGCTCCTCGCGGCGAGCGAGAGGACGTTCGGGAAAGGGAGAGTCGAGGTCGTCGCGAGGAGCCTGCTCGCGTCGGATGCCGGCGCCCGGGCCCAGGCCTCGAGCGAGCCGCGGAAGGACTGGCGGGCGAGGCAGCTTCCCCTGGTCCTGCCGTCGCTCGTGGCGAGCCTCGTCGCCGTCGCGCTCGCGTTTCTCGCCGGAAGGACGGCGAGCGGCATCCTGGGAGCCACGCTCGCCTCGCTCGCCGTCGCGACCGCGCCGCTCGAGGTCTGGTGCGCTCACCGCGTGACGGCCGACACGCTCACCGAGGCTCTCGCGGGAGCGGCCGCACTCGTCCTCGCGGGGTCCGTGGGGGTCTCGGGGAGAAGAGGCGTCGCGCGAGCAGCCCTCGCGGGCTTCCTCGGCGGCCTCACGGTGCTCTCGAAGTCGAGCGGCGTGCTCCTGGTGCCCGCGTTCGTCCTCGCGGAGGGCGCGCTTCTCTTTCACGAGAGACGAGCGGCCAGGGCGCTCGACGTGAGAGGCGCGCTCGCGCGAGCGGGAGCGTTCGCGCTCGTGCTCGCTCTCTCCGGGCTCTGGTGGCCGATCCTGATCGCGGCGAGGTCGGGGAACATCGCGCAGGCTCTCGGTTACGGCGGCGTCGGATTGCCGAGAGAAGCGCTCGCGGGAGCGTGGCCCACGTTCACGAGCTCGCGGCCCTTCTGGGTCCCCTTCGCAAGCACGGCCTGGCTCTCGCCTCTCCTCGGCCTCGGAGCCGTCGCGCTTCTCCTGCGCGCCTGGTCGTCTCTCGCGACGAACGACGTTCGTTCGGAGGAGACGGCCTCGCGCGAGCAGCGGATCGTCGCGCTCGCTTCGGTCGCGCTCGTCTTCCTCGTCGTGACGGCCGCGTGGCCTTCGCGAGAGAACCGCTTCCTCTTGCCCGCCTACTTGCCCTTCGCCGCGGGTGCCGCGATCGTCGCCCAGGTCCTCGTCTCGAGGGCCCGTGAGCCGCGGAGCACGACAGCGGCGCTCCCCTTCGTTCTCCTCGTGCTCCTCGGGGCTCTCGTGATGTCCGCCGACCGCTCACGCGAGCTCGGGCCTTCGGGGAAGTACGAGCTGTGCCCCGTCGGGCCGGATTACGACCATCGTTGAGTCAGCGAGTGCGTTCGTCGCGGACGGCAATGTCGGGATCAATTACGATGACATTCAACGAGGTCTTCGTCTCCGCGAACAACGTAAGGCCAGTCGCGCTTGACGGCGACGCTCGTGACCACAAGCGTGTGCGCTGGAATCCAGAGGCGGTTTCTCTCCTCGGCTCTCAAGCTGTCCGTGCCGAATTGGAGATCGAACGCTCCCCCGACGGTGTCGGCGTTGAGCGCGGCGATCGTGACGCGGTCGTGGCTTTCCTTCCAGGCGACACGCGAGCTACTTGTTCGCGGGCTCTTTCCCGTGGCAGTTCTTGTACTTCTTGCCCGAGCCGCAGTGGCACTTCTCGTTGCGGCCGATCTTGGGCTGCTCGCGGATGACGGGCTTCGCAGCGGGAGCGTCGGGGCCCTGGTTCGACGCAGCGTAAGCTTGCCGCTCGTTCTCGGCCGCCTGCTGGCGGAAGGTCTGCTCGAACTCCGCGGGAGCGGACATGGCGGTGGGCTTCATGACGGGGACGGACAGCTCCTCGACCTTCTCCTCCTTCATGGGCTTGATGCGGAAGAGCAGGTCGGAGATCTCGTCGCCGATGTTGCCCCACATCTCCTCGAACAGCTCGTAGCCTTCCTTCTTGTAAGCGACCTTCGGGTCCTGCTGCGCGTAACCACGGAAGCCGATCCCCGAGCGCAGCTGGTCCATGCCGTGGAGGTGGTCCTTCCACTTCTCGTCGATCTTCTGGAGGAGCAGGAAGCGCTCGAGGCGGCGCATGTCGCCCTCGCCGATCGCCTTCTCGCGCTCGGCGTAGGCGGCCTTGATCCGGCCCATGAGGAGCTCGTAGATCTCGTCTTCCTTCTTCTCGTCGAGCTCGCGCGGGAGGACGCGGAAGTCGAACTTCATGCGCACCCACTCGCAGAGAGCGGGGATGTCGTGCTCCGAGGACGACACGTCGTCGGAGACGTACTGCTTGACCGCCTTGTCGAGCGTCACGTCGATCCACCGGAAGACGGCGCTCCTGAGAGTCCGCCATCCGAGGTCGAGCACGCCGGTCGCGTCCTGAGGCGCGCCGCCGAGAGCCCAGCGCACGGTCAGGTGGTCGAAGGCCGATCGCGTGAGCTTCCACCAGAGAACGCCCTCGCTCGTGTTCTCCTTCGAGTCACCGGCGACGGAGAGCTCGCCCGTCTTGGCGAGGAAGTCGTTCGAGGGGTCGCCGATCTTCGCGACGCCGTCCAGGATCCGCTGTCGCTCGCTGTAGACGAGCTTTCGCTGCTCGTCCATGACGCCGTCGTACTCGAGGAGGTTCTTCCGGATGTCGAAGTGGTGCGTCTCGACCTTCTTCTGCGCCTTCTCGATCGCCCGCGTCACCATGCCGGCCGAGATCTCTTGCCCTTCTTCCATGCCGAGCTTCGAGAGGATCCAGGAGACGCGGTCGCTCGCGAAGATCCGCATGAGGTCGTCTTCGAGCGAAAGATAGAAGCGCGAGGAGCCCGGGTCTCCCTGGCGGCCGCAGCGGCCGCGGAGCTGGTTGTCGATCCGGCGAGCCTCGTGGCGCTCCGTGCCTATGATGTGAAGGCCGCCCAGGTCCTGGACGCGCGTGCAGAGCTTGACTCCCTCGTAGTCCTTCTTGCCGATCGCGAACTCGAAGGCGACGTCGCGCCACTGCCACTCGCCCGGGCTGTTCGGGTCGTCGGAGATGAGCGTCGCTCCCGTCGAGAGCTTCCGCGTGCGCCAGAACTGGGCGAGCTTCTCGTAGAACTCGGGGAGGCCGGCCGCGTCCCCCCTGCCATCCGCGACTCCCGGCGGCAGCTCGAGGTCCTTGGGAGCGGCGCCCGCTCTCTTCCAGTGGTCGAGCAGCTCCTGGTAAGTGAACGGGCCGAGGATGATGTCGGTCCCGCGGCCGGCCATGTTCGTCGCGATCGTCACGCGCCCGAGCTGGCCCGCTCTCGCGACGATCTGGGCCTCGCGCTCGTGCTGTTTCGCGTTGAGCACGTCGTGCTCGATCCCGCGCCGCGAGAGCATCTCGGAGAGGCGCTCCGAGTTCTCGATCGAGATCGTCCCGACGAGGATCGGCCGCCCCATGGCGTGCACGGCCTCGATCTCGGCGCAGACGGCCTTGAACTTCTCCTTCACGGTTCTATAGACGACGTCCTGGAAGTTCCGGCGGATGAGCGGCCGGTTCGTCGGGATCGAGACGACGTCGAGCTGGTAGATCTTCCAGAGCTCGGCCGCCTCGGTGGACGCCGTGCCGGTCATGCCCGCGAGCTTGCGATACAGGCGGAAGTAGTTCTGCAAGGTGATCGTCGCGAGGGTCTGCGTCTCCTCCTTGATCTTGAGGCCTTCCTTCGCCTCGACGGCCTGGTGGAGCCCGTCCGACCACTGGCGGCCGTGCATCTTCCGGCCCGTGAACTCGTCCACGATGATCACGGACATGCGGTCGTCTTCCATGTCGACGACGTACTCGACGTCCTTCTCGTAGAGGCAGTGAGCTCGCAGGGCCTGCTCGATGAAGTGAGGCCACTGGATGTTCGCGCCGTCGTAGATCGAGCCCTTCCCGAGGAGCTTCTCGGTGCGCTCGATCCCGCGCTCCGTGAAGATCACCTGGTGGTCCTTCTCGGAGAAGACGTAGTCCCAGTCGACCTCGAGGTCCTCCTTCTCGAGCCCGCGCTTGCGGGCCTCCTCCTCGAGCTTGTTCTTCTCGGTCCCGCGCAGCTTCCGCGCGATCGCGTCCGCGATGTAGTAGTTGTCGGAGGAGTCCATCGCGTCGCCGCTGATGATGAGAGGAGTCCTCGCCTCGTCCACGAGGATCGAGTCGACCTCGTCGATGATGGCGTAGTTCAGGCGTCGCTGGACCTGCGAGTCCCCGTCGACCTTCATGTTGTCGCGGAGGTAATCGAAGCCGTACTCGTTGTTCGTCCCGTAAGTGATGTCGCAGGAGTAAGCGCGCTTCCGCTCGGCGTTCCCCATGTCCGACTGGATCACGCCGACGCTGACTCCCAGGACGTTGAAGAGCTGCGCGTTCCAGTCGCGGTCGCGGCGAGCGAGGTAGTCGTTGACCGTGACGATGTGAACGCCGTATCCGGGCAAGGAGTTCAGGAACGCCGGCAGCGTCGAGACGAGAGTCTTCCCTTCTCCCGTGATCATCTCGGAGATCTTGCCCTGGTGGAGCACGATCCCTCCGAGGAGCTGGACGTCGTAGTGCCTCTGTCCGATCGTGCGCTTCCCCGCCTCGCGGACGAGCGCGAAGGCGGGCGGGAGGATCTCGTCCAGGCAGGCTTGCTCGATCACGCGGTACTGCTTGTCGAGCTCGACCGCTTCCTGGGAGCGCGCGTTCTGGCGCAGGTCGCGCGCGTCGTCGAGGAGCTTCATGGCCCCGCGGTCCACGAGAGCCTTCTTGAGCGTCTTCTTGAGGTCCTCCGTCTTCTCCGCGAGCGCGGCGTCCGAGAGCTTCTCGAGGGAAGGCTCGAGCGCGTTGATCTCCTCGACCAGCGGGAGGAGCTCGCGGACGAGCCGGTCGTTCCTGGATCCGAAGACCGCCGTGACGCCTCTCCCGATCGCGTTCGCGAGGTGAAGGAGCGGGTTCTCGACCACGAAGACCTCCGGGAGAGCGAAGAAAGGGACGTGCCGCGAGTTTCCGTATCCTACGGTAGGGTCGCGCGAAATCCAATCTCGCGGCGGTGCGCGCGGCGCTCTCAGTTGCATCGCCAGTCCTTGAGACGCCCGCATCTCGCGACGCGTGGACCGCGAGCGGGACACCGCCACTCTCGCCTCTCCTCGGGCATGGGCAATTCGCCCC
>JACQDU010000369.1 GCA_016200955.1 bacterium | reverse complement strand
GTGCGTCGGTCCTCCCGGGTCGCCCGCGAAGCTGATCCCGACGCCGCAGATCCCGAACGCTTACGTCGTCTACGAGTGGCGCGTGCCCGCGTCGCGCGACCTCCAGTTCACGGCGAGGAAGCTCGCCTTGCACTGGAGGCTCCCGAGCGAGCCGACGCAGGAGTCGCTCATGTTGCGCGTCTACGACTGGGGCATCGGTCTCGGGGGAAGCTACAAGGACTGCAACCTCAACACCGGGACCGGAGCTTACATCGTGAAGAAGAGCTCCGACTGGACCGAGCGCGTCCCCCAGCGGGCCGCGGGCCACGTGGACCGCGAGGGCGGCCTCATCCGCTTCCGGCTCGATGCCACGCAGGAGACCTTCATCGAGTCCGTCTCGCTCGACGTCGAGGGCGAGCGGGACGAGCCCGCCCAGCGCAGGTAGCGGGGCTTCTCTCTTCCGGGGTGGGAACGGGAGCGAGCCTGCGCGTCCACGCCTTCCGCGCTGGGGGCACATAACTATATATATGTATATATCTATTACGCGCCGGGCTTGACGCTCCATCGAGCCTGAGCGACCACGACAATGGGTCCTGCCTGGCCGAGCGGCCCGTGCCGTCGAGGCGAGGCATCGATCCTAGACGTAGACCCGCCGGTTGTAGACGTACCACTCGAGCATGAGCACGAAGAACGCGATGAGCACGAGCAGCTTCCAGACCTCGTGCCGGGTGTCGCTGGCCTTGGCCTCGCCGGCGACCGGCCCGCTCTTGAGCGGGATCTCGTCCGCGGGAGCGATGTCGCTCTCGTCGAGCGACGCGAGGTTCCCGGCGAAGAACGTGGGGGGGCTCGAGTCGAAGCGGACCTCGTAGAAGCCCGTGCGCGAGGTGTCGGCGTAGCGGACCACGTCATCGCCGGGCTTGAGGTCGATCGTGCGCTTCTTCCCCGCCGGGTCGGTGACCGTGAGCTGCTTCGCGCCCTTGGGGACCGGGATCTCCGCGACGTCGCCCGTGAGCACGGCGAGCGAGCGCTCGTCGCGGCCTGTGCCGCCGAGCCAGCGCACGACGTTCGCGAGGAAGATCGGGAACGCCGCCTTGAGCGGCCAGTTCTGCGTCTTCATGAGGTCGAACGTGAGCACGAGCGCGCGGCGGTCGCCGTCCTTCGCCTCGAACATGAGAGGCATGAAGCCGCTCGGGTCCTCCGCCTCCGGCTCCTTCTCGCCGCCCTTCTCCTTGCCCTTCTCGTGGTCCTTCTTCCTGGGATCGCGGCGGCGGTGCGAGGACGGGCCGGGGCCGCCGCGGGTCGAGGCGACGATGAGCTTGTCTTCCTTGCGCAGCTCGACCCGGCGCGCGGTCGTCGCGTCGAGCGAGCTGAACGTCACGAAGCGCGCGACGGGGTGAGACTCGTCCCAGTCCACGACGACGGGCATGGGGACGTTCGCGAGCGTGCGCAGCCCCTCGAACGGCGGGAGCGCGTCGATGCACAGGTAGTTCCCGGGAGGGAGCGACTTCGGCTCGACGCGGTCCAGGATGATGAGGTCGAACGTCCTGAGAGCCGGATCGTCGGGCACGAGCTGGGACGGGTCGAGCTTCGGGACGTGGCTGTCCGCGTCCTTGCGGACGAGCTTGTCCTCCTCGAGACCCCTCTCGAGGAACGGGTTCCCCTCCGTCACGAGGAGGACCTTCACGTCCTTCCTCTCGGTCAGGATCGCGTAGGCCGAGTCGTCGACGGGGAGCGCGTCGGTGCCGTCGATCTGCACGCGGAGGCGGCCCTTTCCGAGCTTGGGCGACTCGAAGGCGACGCTCGCCTGGCCCCTGGCCGGGATCTCGACCATCTTCGAGGCGATGAGCTCGCTCTCGAGGAAGCAGTCGACGCCGACGCTCTTGGCTTCGCCGCCCGAGTTCGCGAGCGTCGCGAAGACGCGCGCGTCCTCGCTCACCTCGACGCCGCGGAAGGCGCGGCGCACGTCGAGGCCGATGATCGCGCGGTTGTCGCCGGTCTCTCCCGTCCTCACGTAATGGACCGGGACGTCCTTCGGCACCGTGAGGTCGGCGACCGACCCCCCGCGGCCGTCCGAGAGGATCGTCACGACGGGGGAGTGGATCTTCTTGTCCGCGAGGATCCCGCGGGCCACGTCCAGGCCCGCTCGCAAGCTCGTGCGCCGGTCGGTCGCGGTCACGCCCTGGAGCGCCTGGTGGAGGAGCCCTCTCTGGTCCGTGAGCGGCGTCAGGATCTCGGCCTGATCGTCGAACGCCACGACGAGGGCGCGGTCGTTCATGCTCAGGCCGTCCACGATCGCGCGCGCCTCGTCGACCGCTCGCTGGAGCCGCGTGCGTCCGGAGCCGCCGTCGGTCGCGCTCATGCTCGCGGAGCGGTCGAGGAGGATCAGGTGGTCTCTCCCCTCGAGGCCCGCGAACGACGACACCGGTCGCGCGAGCGCGAGGAGGACCGCGGCGAGCACCAGGAGCTGGAGGAGCAGGAGGAGGTTCATGCGCAGCCGCTGGAACGGCGAGTTGACGCGCAGGTCCTCGAGCGCCTTCTTCCAGAGATACGTGCTCGAGACCGCGATCTCGCGCCGCTTGAGCTTGAGGAAGTAGAGGATCACGAGCGCCGCGAGGAAGGCCGGCGCCGCGAGCAGCCACTCCGGCGCGAGGAACTGGAAGCCGCTCATTTCACGAGCCCCCGCTCGCGCAGGTACTCCAGGACGAGCCGGTCGAACGGGAAGGACGTGGACGCCGTGAGGTAGCTCGCCCCGCGCTTCGTGCAGAAGTCGTGGATCCCCGAGAGAAAGGCCTGGAGGTTCCGCTTGTAGGCCTTGAGGAGAGGACCGGAGATCGTGATCTCGGTCTCGTCGCCGTCCTCCATGTCGTGGAGCTTCAGGTCGCCCACGAGCGGCGGGTCGAGCTCGTCGTCGGAGAGGACGTGGATGCAGAAGACGTCCGAGCGCCGCGCGACGAAGTAACGGATCGCGTCGTCGTAGCCTTTCCGGTCGAGGAAGTCCGAGAGGATCACGACGACTCCGCGGCGCGGGTGCTCGAGGGCGAAGCGCTTGCAGGCCGCCGAGAGGTCCGTTCGCCCCGCAGGCTTCGCCTCCTCTAGGAAGCGCATGAGCTTCCAGGCGCTCTTGCGGCCCCGCTCGGGGCGGAGCACGCGGTCGAGCTTGTCGGAGAAGACGCCCACGCCGACGCGGTTCATGTTGCAGAGGCCGATGTAGCCGAGCCTTCCGCTTCGAGCGCTTCTCGCCCTTCATCCTTCCCTGGAGGATCTTCCGGGAGACGAGGTCGAGCCGCGCGACGCGGGCCATGAAGTCGGGGTCGAGGAGAGCGGGCGACTCCTCCGAGAGCGTGAAGGCGGCGTCGCCTCCCGAGCGCGCGGGGCGCGGCTCGGAGGGACCGGTGCCCGGCGGGCTCGCCTTGGAGCTCACCGGACCGCGGCTTCCTGGTCCTTCACCGTCTCGGGCGTGCCCTCGAGGATCCTCGTGCAGACGTCGTCCGCGGAGATGCCCTCGGCTTCTCCCTCGAAGTTCAGGATGACGCGATGGCGGAGGCAATTGAGCGCCGTCGCCTTCACGTCGTCGAAGGCGACGTTCCACCTCCCGTCGAGGAGCGCCTTGAACTTCGCGGCGAGCGTGATCGCCTGTGCCCCGCGCGGGCTCGCGCCGAAGCGGAGGTACTTGTTCGTCGCCTCGACCGCGTGCTGCCCCTTCGGGTGAGTCGCGAGGACGAGCCGGACGATGTAGTCCTTCACGTGCGGAGCGACGACGACCTCCCGGACGAGGTCGCGCCACGCGATGATCTGGGCTCCCGTCATGACCTTCGAGGGAGTCGGCGTCTCCTTGCCCGTCGTCCGGTCGACGATCTCGCGCATCTCCGCTCGCGTCGAGTAAGGCACGACGAGCTTGTAGAGGAAACGGTCGAGCTGGGCCTCGGGGAGCGGATACGTCCCCTCCTGCTCGATCGGGTTCTGCGTCGCGAGCACGAAGAAGGGCTGCGGCAGGTCCCACGTCTGGCCGCCCGCCGTCACGCGCTGCTCCTGCATGGCCTCGAGCATGGCGGACTGCGTCTTCGGCGTCGCGCGGTTGATCTCGTCCGCGAGGACGATCTGCGCGAAGATCGGTCCCTTCCTGAACTGGAACTCGCGCTTCCCCGTGTCGGTCTCGACGACGAGCGTCGTGCCGACGATGTCCGCGGGCATGAGGTCCGGCGTGAACTGGATCCTCGAGAACTCGAGGTCGAGCACGCTCGCGAGCGTCCGCACGAGGAGCGTCTTCCCGAGCCCCGGCACTCCCTCGAGGAGGCAGTGCCCTCCCGCGAAGACGACCGTGAGGACGCCGTCCACGATCGGCTCGTTCCCGACGATCACCTTCGCGATCTCGGCCTTGAGCTTCCGGTACTCGTCGCGGAACTGCTTCGCTCTTCCTTCGATCTCGCGCGGCTCGAGCATTAGCCCTCTTCCTTGTCGTCGCCCTTCCTCGGGTTCAGGTCGCGCATCGCGCGCCTCTTGGCCTCGAGGAGACGGTTCGTGTACTGCGGCGCCTCGGCCTTCGCGGCGACCTTGACGGTGGGAACGGCCGCGACCGGAGCGGCGCCATCCGCGTGCTCGCTCTCGCGGCCCGCGATCACCGGGAGAGCCGTGGGAGCGCCGCTCGCGGGCTTCGCCTCGAACTTCTCGAGGACCTCGACGCGGACTTCTTCTTTCCG
>JACQDU010000118.1 GCA_016200955.1 bacterium | reverse complement strand
GTTCTTCTCCGCGCTTCTCCTGGCCGGGCTCGTGGAATGGATGTTCCGGGCCGGCTCATCGAGCCGCCTGCGGGCGGTCTTCGCGATCGACGAGGCGCGGGGCTACCTCCCGCCTCACCCGCACGACCCGCCGACGAAGCGGCCGCTCGCGACGCTCCTCTCGCAGGCGCGCGCGCAGGGGCTCGGCCTGATCGTCGGCACGCAGCACCCGGTCGATCTCGACTACAAGGCTCTCTCGAACGTAGGGACGTGGTTCCTCGGAGGTCTTCGCTCGCGCGACTTGAAGAGAGACCTGGAAGCCGAGCTGAAAGATCGAGGCGTCGAGGCGGAGGTCCTCGAGAACCTCCCCGAGAGGAGCTTCCTCGCTCTCACGAAGGACAAGAGAGCCCGCGCCGTGAGGATCCGCTTCGCTCTCTCCTACCTCCGGGGCCCTCTCGAGTCGGACGAGCTCTCGGACTTGCCGCAGGACGCTCCTCCCTTGCCGGAGCGAGACGACTCGGGAGAGGCCGGCTCGACTCCCCGAGCCATCGGGTCGGCCTCGGAGACCCAGAAGAGCGTCTCCGAGACGCCTTCAATGGGTCCCGGAGACCCATCCGATGGGTCTCCGGGACGTATCGATGCGTCTCCCGGACCCAAGAATGAGTCTCCAGGAAGGATCGATGGGTCTCCGGGACCCAACACCGAGTCCGCGGGACGTATCGACGGCTCTCAGGGACCCAAGATGGAGTCTTCGGGACTCAAGAGCGAGTCTCCGAGACCCATCGAGTCGTCTCCGCGCTCGAGCGACTCGCCATCGAGGGAGCCGATCGACGGCTCCGACCTCTCGAAGGACCCGTGGAGCAAGATCGCTTCTCCTCCCGCGAGAAAGCGAGTCTCGACGAACTCGCAGACGGTCCCCGAGACGACGGCCTTCGTCCACGCGGCGCCCGCGAGCTCGTGCACGTGCGAGAAGTGCCGCGGGAAGCCGACGCCGGGCGCTCGCGCGACGGAGTGGAGAGCCTCGGTGTTCGCTCGCGTCGCTCTCACGTTCGGAGGAGATGTCGGGACGCCGATCTTCACGAGAGACGTCTTCCTCGCCGCGCCTCTCATCGAGAAAGACGCGAAGGCGATCGACTGGAAGACGGCCGTGCGCCTCGACCCCGCGGCCTTCACGCAGAGAGCGCCCCAGGGATTCCACCTGTTCGACCCCGTGCCGGACGGGATCTTCAAGAGCTCGGGCCTCTCCGTCCTCCGCTCGAGCGCCGAGGCGGCCGCGCGAGCGCGCTTCGGCCTCGTCCAGCACGAGGACCCCGCCCGCGGCCTCGCCCAGCGCGAGGGCGAGTCCCGCGAGGCCTTCTTCGCTCGCGTCCAGGAGCGAGCCAAGGACGACAAGCGCACCTCCGCCGAGTCCCAGAGAGAAGACGTCCGCGCGAAGCTGCGCGCCGAGGTCGAGACGATCCGCCGCGAGCTCGGAGTCTCTCTCCCCTCGGACCTCTCGCACGCGATCGCGACGCTCGTGCTCGGCCCTTACTCTCCCCTGCACTTCGCCGAGAAGCTCGGCGCCGACTCCCGCGCCGCCGAGTCCTGGAAGCGCCCCGAGGACGTGAGAGACCGGCTCGAGCGAGTGCTCGTCGCGCTCGAGAGGGCCCAGGCCGCCTTCGCGAAGCCCTCGAGCGCAGCCAGGCCCGGCTTGACCGCCCGCGTCCTCGAGCCGCGCGAGGTCCGCGTGGACGCGATCGGCCTCGCCTGGACGCGAGCCTCGTGAGCTGCCCCTCGTCGCAAGAGCTGAAGGACCTCCTCGCTCCGGGCGAGCCGAAGGACCCCGCTCGCGCGAGCGCCGTCATCGCTCACGTGAGGGAGTGCCCTCATTGCCGCGAGGCGCTCCAGGAGGACATAGCTTCTCTCCTGCCTTCTCCCGTGGCGGGAAAGAAGAAGAAGGGCCCGTCGAACGTCGTGGTCGGCCTCGTCGGGCTCGGGCTCGGGCTCCTCGTCTTCTCCCGCGTCGGCATGCGGAGCCTCGTGAGGCCGAGGGGAGACGGCGGAGCCGCGGTCGTCTCCTCCTCGCGTTGACTGGCCTTGTTTCTCGGGCTCCTTTGGATGAGATTGCTCCAGACGGGTGGTCCATGAAGCCGGTCCCTTCTCGAAGGCCTCCCGACGACGGCGAGCCGGAGGACTTGGAAGACCTCCCTTACGCGGAGGACGTGGGAGAGGACGACCCTCCCGAAAGGAAGCGCCGCCTGCGGCGCCGTTCACCGCGGGCGTCGCGTCCGGGAGAGGATCCGGGAAACAGCAAGAAGATCCTGATCGTCGCCCTCTGCTGCTGCGTCTTCGTGCTGTGCTTCCTGAGCGCCCTGGGCTCCTACGTGACGCGGCAACGGCAATCGGAGCCGCTCGAATCGTGGCCGCCCGCCGAATCGGAGCCGCCGGACGAGTCGGAGCCGCCCGCCGGACCCGTGCGGCCGGTCGAATGGTGCGACTTCACGCCGCCAGGGGGCGGCTTCACCGTCTCCGTCCCGACGGAGCCGGTGCAGGAGCCGGACGAGGCCATGGAGACCCCCGGCGCGACGCTCCGGATCAGGCACTGGAATGCCCAGGATGCCGGCGAGGGCTTGAGCCGCACTTACTCGATGGTGAGCATGAAGATCCCGCCGGCGCTCTTCGAGAAGGCGACGGTCCGCAAGTTCCTCGATGGGTACGTCGAGGACTCGGTCAAGCGTTTCGATGGAGGAAGGCTCGTCTACGCGAAGTCCATCGCTCTCGGCAAGATCGAGGGGCGCGAGTCTCAGGTGCTTACCCGGACGCGGATCTCGGACAAGACGCGGCTCAGAGTCACGACGCGGTTCTTCCTCACGAAGAAGGGCCGCCTGTTCAGCATCGCCGTCTATGCCCTGGACGGCATCGACAGCTCCCGCGAGATCGAGCGTTTCTTCGGCTCGTTCCGGATCCAGCGGGAGTGAGAGCGTCCGAGGATCGCTCGAGCGCCTTGTTTCCCTGGCTCCTTTGAATGAGATTGCTCCTCACGGGTGGTCCATGAAGCCGATCCCTCCTCGCAAGCCGCCGGCCGACGACGAGCCCGAGGACCCCGAGGACTTGCCCTTCGCGGAAGACGTCGACGATGAGGAAGGCGAGCCGCGGAAGAGGAAGCGCCCGCTCGCGCACCGCGCGCCCAGGGCGCCGCGCCCCCAGGAGACCTCCTCGACGGCGAGGAACATCCTGATCGTCGTCTTCTGCGGCTTCCTCATGCTGTGCACGCTGAGCGCGATCGGGTCCTACGTGAAGGTCGCGAAGGAGAGAAGGGCCGCCGCCGACTGGACCGACTTCACGCCGCCCGAAGGCGGCTTCGCCATCACCTTCCCCAGCCCCCTTCCTCCCCCGTGCAAGGAGCAGAACAGCGTCACTCCCGCGGGACCGATCCGCGTGAGGATGTGGCAGATGACGCACGGCACGCGCGCTTACACGGTCGGCCACTGCGACCTCCCCCGGATCCTCTACGAGGGCCGGACTCTCGAGGAGCTCCTCGAGCTGAACATCGACGGCGCCGTCAAGGCCACGAAGGGCGGCCGCCTCGTCTCGTCGTCGCCCTTCGGGCTCGGCTCCGCGGTCGGCCGGGACGTCGTGATCGCGATCCCCGCTCCGCCGATCCAGGGCGCCTTCGACATGAAGCTCACGGCGCGCTACTTCCTCACGAAGACGAAGCTCTACCAGGCGAACGTCGTCTACCCCGACGGCGAGGACGCCTCGCTGGACGTCGCGCACTTCCTGGACTCCTTCAAGATCACGGAGAAGTGAGCGCGGCCCTGACCGTTGCCTCGAGCTTCCCCCGGCGCTACGATCCGCGCGGCCTGGGAGCTCTCGTGGTCGAGGCGCAACTCACGCGAAGGATCCCCGAGTGGATCAGGACCCGCCCGCCGGGCGGGCCGGCTTACACGCGCCTGAAAGGGCTCCTCCGGAAGCTCGACCTCGCGACGGTCTGCGAGGAGGCCCACTGCCCGAACGTCCACGAGTGCTGGGGCGGCGGGACGGCGACCGTCATGCTCCTCGGGAAGACCTGCACGCGAGGCTGCCGCTTCTGCGCCGTCTCGTCGGCCTCCCGGGGAGAAGACGTGGACGCGAGGGAGCCAGAGAAGCTCGCGGCGGCGATCGCCGAGCTCGGCCTCACCTACGTGGTCGTCACCATGGTCGACCGGGACGACCTGGAAGACGGCGGCTCCTCCCACGTCGCACGAGCGATCGCCGAGCTCCGGCGTCGCGTGCCCGAGCTCCTCGTGGAGGTCCTCGTCTCGGACTTCCGGGGAGACGGGGGGCAGGTCGCGACCGTCGCGAGAGCGCGCCCCGACGTCTTCGCGCACAACCTCGAGACGGTCGAGCGCCTGCAGGCGAGCGTCCGCGACGCGCGCTGCTCTTACTCGCGGTCGCTCTCGGTGCTCGAGCACGCGAAGTCGGTCGCGCCCGGGGTCGTCACGAAGAGCTCGCTCATGCTCGGCCTCGGAGAGAACGAGAGCGAGGTCGTGCGCTCCATGCGAGACCTCCGCTCCGCCGGCGTCGAGGTCCTCACGCTCGGACAGTACCTGCGTCCCTCTCCCTGGCACCTGCCCGTCGTCGAGTACCTCGAGCCCCGCCGCTTCGAGGAGCTTCGCCAGGTCGGGATGCAGGAAGGCTTCAAGTACGTCGCCTCGGGGCCTCTCGTGCGCTCGAGCTATCGAGCGGGCGAGTTCTTCCTGGAAGCTCATCTCAGAGAGGGAAGAACGAAGTGAACCACGAAGGCACGAAGGCGCGAAGAAAAGCACCTCCGTGTCTCCGTGCGTCCGTGGCGAAAACAAGAGGAGACCGATGCCCACGCTGACGCTGCTCCAGGCCGTGACCGACGCTCTCAGGACGGAGATGCGCCGGAACCCGAACGTCGTCGTGCTCGGCGAGGACGTGGGCAAGAACGGCGGAGTCTTCCGCGCGACCGACGGCCTCCAGGCGGAGTTCGGCGAGGACCGCGTCATGGACACGCCCCTCGCCGAGAGCGGGATCATAGGCACCGCGATCGGCATGGCCCTCTACGGCCTCCACCCGGTGCCGGAGATCCAGTTCCAGGACTTCATCTGGCCGGCCTTCGACCAGCTCGTCTCGGAGCTCGCGAAGATGCGTTACCGCTCGGGCGGGCAATACACGTCGCCCGTGACGGTGCGCGCGCCCTACGGCGGCGGGATCAAGGGCGGGCACTACCACTCGCAGTCGGGAGAGGCTTACTTCACGCACACTCCCGGCCTCAAGGTCGTGATCCCGAGCGATCCCTACGACACGAAGGGCCTCCTCATCTCGGCGATCCGCGATGAGGACCCCGTCATGTTCTTCGAGCCGAAGCGGATCTACCGCACGGTCAAGGGCGACGTGCCCGAGGGCGAGTACACGGTCCCGATCGGAAAGGCGAAGGTCGTCCGGCCGGGGAAGGACGTCACGCT
>JACQDU010000412.1 GCA_016200955.1 bacterium | reverse complement strand
TGCTAGGGAGAGGAGACGGAGAGAAGATCACCGTCCTCGAGGAGGTCCTCTTCCCCCACTCGCTCGGGATCCTCTACACGATGGTCACGCAGTTCCTCGGCTTCGCGAAGTACGGCGACGAGGGGAAGGTCATGGGCCTCGCCGCGTTCGGCGAGCCCGTCTACAAGGACCGCCTGCGCGCGATCATCCGCTTCAAGGAAGACGGCCTGTTCGAGCTCGACCCGGATTACTTCACTCACCCGGTCTACGGCGTCGACATGATCTGGGAGGACCGCGTCCCGAGGATGGAAGACGTCTTCTCGGAGAAGATGACCGCGGTCTTCGGCGCTCCCCGGCACAAGTACGCCGAGCTCACGCTGCGCGACCGCGACCTGGCCGCCTCGCTGCAAGCCGTCCTCGAGGAAGCCGTGCTCCACATCCTCGCGCGCCTGCGGAAGCTCGTGCCGGGAACGAAGCGCCTCGCCTACGCGGGGGGAGTCGCGCTCAACTGCGTCGCGAACGTGATCATGCACCAGAGGGGCGGCTTCGAGGAGCTGTACATTCCTCCCGCTCCGACGGACGCCGGGACGGCGATCGGCTGCGCTCTCCACGTCGCGCGCACGCGCGACCGCGCGCCCGCCGACGCTGGGCGCCTCGACCACTCGCGCCTCGGGCCGGGCTACTCCGCGGCCGAGGTCGAGCGAGCGCTCGAGTCGTCTGGCCTGCGCTACGAGCGCTCGACCCGGATCCACGACGAGGTCGCCGACCTGCTCGCGCAGGGGAAGGTCGTGGGCTGGTTCCGCGGCCGCGCCGAGTTCGGGCCGCGCGCTCTCGGGGGCCGCTCGATCCTCGCCGACCCGCGGCGCGCCGAGATGCGCGACGCGCTCAACGTGCGCGTGAAGTACCGCGAGAGCTTCCGCCCCTTCGCCGCCTCCGTCCTCGAGGAGCGCGCGGGCGAGTTCTTCGAGCAGTCGTGGCCGTCCCCCTTCATGCTCTACGCGCTCCCCGTGCGGCCGGAGATGCGGGAGAAGATCCCGGCGGTCGTCCACAAGGACGGCACGTGCCGCGTCCAGACCGTCTCCCAGTCCAAGCTCGCCGACTTCCACCGCGTGATCGCCGCGTTCGCCGAGCGGACCGGGGTCCCTCTCGTGCTCAACACGAGCTTCAACGAGAACGAGCCGATCGTCTGCTCCCCGGGAGACGCGATCGACTGCTTCGTCGCGACGAAGATCGACGCGATCGCGCTCGAGGACTTCCTCGTCAAGAGGTGAGCGAGCTTCGAGACGGCCACGAAGCCGCGAGCCCCGCGATCACCGCGAGCCCGCTCCCCGCGAGCGCCCACGGGCTCGGCCTCTCGCCGAACAGGAGGACGCCCGCGAGCACGTTGAACGCGACCTCCGCGAGCCCGGACAGCGAGACGACCGCCGCCTTCCCGTGGCGGTAAGCGTGCGTCATGAAGACCTGCGCGACGGTCCCCGAGACTCCGATCCCGAGGAGGAGAAGGCCCGCTCGCCCTCCCGGGAGGTCGCAGGCGTGCGAGAGGAAACGCAAGCCGACGACGGGCGCCATCAAGGCGGCCGTCCCGAGCGAGAACAGCGTCACGACCGTGAGCGGCTCCTCGCGCGTCGCGAGCCGTCTCACGGAGAGGTAAGCGAACGCCGCGAAGACTCCCGCGAGGAGCCCGAGCACGACCGCGCTCCTCCCTCCGACTCCTGCGGGCCCGAGGAGGGTCGCTCCGAGCCCGAGGAGCCCCACGAGGAGCGCGATCCACGTCCTCCCGCTCACGGGCTCTCCCAGGAGCCACCCCGCGAGGAGCGCGACCCAGAGAGGCGCCGTCTTGAGGAGCATGCTCGCCGTCGCGAGCTCTCCCTTTCCGCCGACGGCCCCCTCGATCGCCGCGTAGTAGCAGAGGAGCGACCCCGTCCCCGCGAGGATCCGGAAGAGCATCACGAGCGGCGCCGCCATCGCGAGCTTCCGTCTCAGCGCGACGTGGAGGAGCAGCCCGACCGCTCCCCCGACCAGTCCCCGCGCGAACACCGTCTCGGGCGTCCCCACCTCGGGGCCGATCGCCTTCACGCACACTCCCATCGCCGCGAATCCGGCGCTCGCCGCCAGCGAGAGCGAGAGCGCGAGCGCGGGCCGATCGGGGTAAGAGGTCCCGGCGCCGGTTCCGGTCCTGGTTCCGAGTCCGGTTCCGGTCCCGGTCCCGGTTCCGGGTCCGGTTCCGGTTGCGAGGCCGTCATGATCTGGGGCTTGGCCACGGTCCCCCTCCCGCCTTCGGGGGGAGGGTTGGGGTGGGGGGCCCGTGTGACTCAATGGGCCTTGATGAGCTGCGTCTTCGCGACCAGCTCGTTCCACGTGACCGGGTTCTTCCCGTCATCGACGCGCTTCATGGTGATGCACCCGTCGACGGGGCAGACGAGGGAGCAGAGGTTGCATCCCGTGCAGTGGTCCTCGAGGATCCGCGGGACCTTGACCTGCGGCAAGGCGTGGCCGTTCTCGATGACCGCGGGCCCGAGCTTGCCTTTCTCGATGCACTGATGCGCGCCGTCCCAGCAAGCGATGTAGCAGAGCTCGCAGCCGATGCACTTGTCCCTGTCGATGCTCGCGATGATCTTGTAGTGGAGGTCGAGCTCACCCCACTCGACGAACGCGGGCACGGCGCGGCCCACGAGGTCGTCGAGCCTCTTGAAGCCCTTCTCTTCCATGTAAGTCGAGAGGCCCTCGATCATGTCCTCGACGATGCGGAAGCCGTAGTGCATGACCGCCGTGCAGACCTGCACGGAAGATGATCCGAGCGCGATGAACTCGGCGGCGTCGCGCCAGTTCGAGACGCCGCCGATCCCGGAGATCGGGAGCTTCCGCGCGACCGGATCGCGCGCGAGCGCGGCGACCATGTGGAGCGCGATCGGCTTCACGGCCGGGCCGCAGTAGCCCCCGTTCGTCGAGCGAGTGCCGACGACGGGGAGAGGGACCATCTTGTCCAGGTCCACTCCCATGAGGCTCTTGATCGTGTTGATGAGAGAGAGGCCGTCGGCGCCGCCCTTCACGGCCGCGCGGCCGGGCTCGACGATGTCGCCTATGTTCGGCGTGAGCTTCACGAGGACCGGCTTCTTCGCGTAGGCCTTCGCCCACGACGTGATCTCCGCGAGCACCTCCGGCTCTTGCCCGACGGCGGAGCCCATGCCTCGCTCGCACATGCCGTGAGGGCAGCCGAAGTTCAGCTCGTGGCCGTCGACGCCGACCTCCTCGCAGCGCTCGATGAGGCTCTTCCACTCCTCCTTCGTCTCGACCATGAGGGAGGAGACGACCGCGTGGTTCGGGAAGCGGCGCTTCACGTCCTTGATCTCTTTCAGGTTCACGTCGATCGAGCGGTCGCTGATGAGCTCGATGTTGTTGAAGCCCACGACGCGCTTCCCGCCGTAGTCGATCGAGCCGTAGCGAGAGGTGACGTTCTGGATCGGCACGCCGATAGTCTTCCAGACCGCGCCGCCCCAGCCCGCGTCGAAGGCGCGCGAGACCTGGTCTCCCGTGTTCGAGGGAGGGCCCGAGGCGAGCCAGAACGGGTTCGGCGAGCGGATCCCCGCGCAGTTCGTCGAGAGGTCGACCATGCTCAAGCTCCTCTCGCGCCCGCGCCGGGAGCGCGGCGAAGGGCGGCCTTGAAGGCGGCGTCGATCGCGCGCGCGGCGCGCTTGCCCTCGGCGGCGGCGTTCACGACCTCTTTCCCGCCGTTGGCGCAGTCGCCGCCGGCCCAGTAGCGCGAGTTCCCGGTCGCGCACGTCGAGGGCTCGACCTCGATGCGGCCGTCCGCGCCGAACTTGATGCCGGCGATCGTCCTGAGCTGGGAGACGAGCTTCTCCTGGCCGGTCGCGACGGCGACGAGGTCGGCGGGAAGCTCGTGCTCGGAGCCGCGCACGGGCTCGGGCTGCCGGCCCGCGCCCGTCTGTGCCATCTTCACGCACTGGACCGAGCGCACGCGCTCCTTCTCGGGGCCCTGCTTACCCGCAACGTAAGCGACCGGCTGCTCCCAGTAGCGGAACTCGACGCCTTCCTTGCGCGCGTAGGTCTGCTCGTGCGCATAAGCGCCCATCTCGGTCGGACCGCGGCGGTAGAGCTGAGTCACGTGGAGGCCCAGGCGAGCGAGCTCGCGCGCGATGTCGATCGCGGTGTTGCCGCCGCCCACGACGACGGCCTCGCGCGCGGCCTCGACCTCGGGGACGGTCTCGCGGTTCTTGATCCGCTCGATCAGGTCGCAGGCGCCGAGCACGCCGCGCAGGTTCTCTCCCGGGAGGCCGAGCCGGCTGTCGGGGCCGAGGCCCACTCCCAGGAAGATCGCGTCGTAGGTCTTCTCGAGCTCCGCGAGAGTGACGTTCCCGCCGACCTCGACTCCCGTCCTCACCTCGAAGCCGATTCCCTTGATGTAATCGACCTCGAGGAGAGCCGTCTCGCTGCGGATCTTGTAGGGAGCGCAGCCGGTCGTGTTGAGGCCGCCCGGGAGCTGCCTCGCCTCGAGGCACACGGCCTCGTGGCCGAGCCGCGTGAGCTCGTGCGCGCAGGCGAGCGAGGCCGGCCCGGCTCCCACGAGAGCGACGCGCTTGCCGGTCGGGGCGCCTTTCTCGAAGAAACGGGTCCCCTTCTCGTAGGCGCGCTCGGTCGCGAACCGCTGGAGGAGCCCGATCTGGATGGGCGGGCGGTCCTGGTGGTTGTAGACGCAAGCTCCCACGCACAGGACCTCGACCGGACACACGAGGGCGCACGAGTAGCCGAGGATGTTCGCGTCGAGGATCGTCCGCGCGCTCCCGCGGTAGTTGCCGGAGTCGATCTTCCGGATGAACTCCGGGATGTTGATCGCCGTCGGGCAAGCCGCGATGCACGGAGCGTCGTTGCAGTAGAGGCAGCGCGAGGCCTCGGCGCGCGCCTGCGCTTCCGTGAGCGCGGGCTTCAGGTCCGGCATCATCAGCTCGAGCCGCCGCGCGGGAAGCGCGCGTGTCTCAGGTGCAGCCATGAGCTCCTCGTCCTCTCGGGGATCCTAACAGAGCCGCGACGCCTTTGGCGAGGCGAGCGGCGCACGGGTCGTGCCCGCCCGGCCTTGCTTTGTGGCAGGTGTTGCGCTGCGTGGGGCGACTTCCGTCGCCCCCGCCTCCTAGCGGATCGCGTCGATGCCGCCCATGTAGGGGCGCAGGACGTCGGGGATCTCGACGCTCCCGTCCTTCTTCTGGTACGTCTCGAGCAAGCAGAGGACGACGCGCGGGCACGCGACGCCGCTTCCGTTGAGCGTGTGGACGAGGCGCGTCTTCTGGTTCTCGTCGCGGAAGCGGATGCCGTTCTTCCCCGCGCGACGGGCCTGGAAGTCGGTGAAGGTCGAGACGGAGCTCACCTCGAGCCACTCCTTGGAGGCCGGGGCCCAGCACTCGAGGTCGTAGCAGCGCGCGGCGGAGAAGCCCGTGTCGCCCGATGCCAGCTCGAGCACGCGGTGCTCGAGCCCGAGGAGCTCGAGGACGCGCGTGCAATGGGAGAGGAGCTTCCGGTGCTCCTCGTCCGACGTCTCGGGGCGCACGAGGCGCACGAGCTCGACCTTGTCGAACTGGTGAACCCGGCGCAGGCCGCGCGTCATCTTCCCGGCCGCTCCCGCCTCTCGCCGGAAGCACGGCGTGTAAGCGCAGTACGTGATCGGGAGATCGCCCTGGGGAATGATCTCGTCGGCGTGGAGGTTCGTGACGGGGACCTCGGCCGTCGGGATCAGCCAGAGGCCGTCGCGCTCGATCTTGTAGAGCTCCTCGTCGAACTTCGGGAGCTGGCCGGTGCCCGTCATGGTCTCGGTGTTGACGACGAAGGGCGGCGAGACCTCGAGGTATCCGTGCTCGCGGACGTGGAGGTCGAGCATCCAGTTCACGAGAGCCCGCTCGAGCTTCGCGCCGAGCGCGCGCCAGAGGACGAAGCCCGAGCCCGCGACCTTCACGCCCCGGCCTTGGAGGTCGACGATCCCGAGCTTCTCGCAGAGAGCCATGTGCTCCTTGGGCTCGAAGTCGAACGTCTTCCGCGTGCCCCAGGTCCGGCGGGGCGTGTTCGCCTCGGGCCCTCCCCGGATCGCGTCCTTGTGCGGGAGGTTCGGGAGCGTGAGGAGGAGGAGGTCGAGCTCCTTCTCGACCTCGGCCTGCCGTCGCGCGACCTCCTTCTCGCGCTCCTTGAGCTCCTTCGAGCGGACCTTGAGCGTCTCGCCCTGAGGATCCTTCGCCTTCATGGCAGCCGCGATGTTCGCGCTCAGCTCCTTGGACTCGTGCCGGAGCGTGTCTCCCTCGTGGACGAGCTTCTTCCGCTCGGCGTTGAGCTCGCAGATCCGCGCGACGGCCGCGAGCAGATCGTCGACCTTTCCGCCTCGCTGGCGCAGGCCTTCTTCGACGAGACTCCGGTTTTCCGCGACGAAGTTCTGGTCTAGCATGGCTTTCTTCATGAAGTTCAGGTGAGAAAAGGCCGCATTCTAGCAGGCCTTACGCCGGCGGCGACCACGCCTGTCTCGCGCTCCCGGAGTTCCGAGACGGCGAGATCCCGCGTGAAATCGAGCGTGTACCTGGGTTTCTTGACACCATCACCCCGGACTTGCTAACGTTCCGCTCCTCACCGCGCGCAAACAGAAGACTTTGCACCAAAAGGAGCGGCGCCGACGGGCGTCGCGGCCGAAAGGGGGGAACGGAATGTTCGGCATCGGGCGGCGTGGCGTTGCCGTCGTCGTGCCCGCGGTCGCAGCGCTCGTCCTGACGCTGGCCCCGCGGCAAACCTTCGCGGGAGAGCTGGACGACGCGGTCCGCAAGGTCGATCCGAAGACGTCCCTCTTCGGCTTCGAGGGAAGCCCGGTCGCGGCCGCGTCCGCCCAGCCGGAGAGCAGCGCGCGGGAGACGGCCGAGCTCGAGAAGATCTGGCTCGCCGACTTCCACCCCGAGACGGACCGGTGGACGGAGCGGAACAACCGCATCAAGATCTCGCTGATCGGCTCGGGGATGTTCTTCGCGCAGAACCTCCGCATCACGCACAACTGCGCCGGAGGAGTTCGAATCTCGTGGGAAGTCCCGGGCTTCATCGGCGTCCGCCTCGAGGAGCAGATGATCGGCTGGGCCCGCATGGAGGTGCGCGAGGGACCGGGCGGGATCTCGGGCAACCACAACAAGCGCCACATGGACGGCATCGTCAACTACAACTCGCTCTCGGTGGCGATCTTCAACCCCGAGCTCTCCTATCCCGCGAACCTCGTCATGTGGGCCGGCTTCGGCGTGGACCTCTGGTACTACAACTTCGCCGACCGCGACATCCGCCGGCCCGGCCCGGGCGGCACGTTCGACAACGAGCAGTACACGTTCTACGACTGGAACGTCGGCGGGAACGCGTTCTTCGACCTCGAGTACAAGATCACGGACATCTTCCACGTCGGCATCGAGATCCGCGAGCACGTCCTCTACGCGCCCCAGACCGAGCGCGGCGAGTTCTACAAGATCAACGGCCACACCCAGGGCAAGCCGCACAACCGGAACCAGGACTTCATCGTCGCCCTGAGCGCCGTTCACGAGGTCCAGCTCACGATCTCCGTCCTGTTCTAGCGAGAGCACTTGCTCCCGGTTCCGCGCGCACGGCGAGCCGAGCTCCGGCTCGCCGTGTCCGCGTACGCGCCTCGCCGCCTTTCGTGCCTTCGGGTCTTCGTGGTTAAATCCAGGACGTGATCCGCCAGACGAAGATCGTCGCGACGATCGGCCCCGCCTCCTCGGACGAGGCAACGCTCCGCGAGCTCGTGAAGTCGGGCGTCAACATCTGCCGCCTCAACTTCTCTCACGGCACTCACGACGAGCACGCGAAGGTCCTCGAGCGCGTGAGGAAGATCGAGGTCGAGCTCGGGCGCCCCGTCGCCGTGCTCCAGGACCTCTGCGGCCCGAAGATCCGCACGGGCCACCTCCCCGGAGGAGAGGTCGAGCTCAAGACGGGCGACGAGATCGCGATCGTCGCGGGCCTCGACGTCTCCGACTCTCCCTCCCGGATCGGCGCGACGTACGAGGACCTCGCGAGCGACGCCGCTCCCGGGGAGCGCGTGCTCCTGGACGACGGTCTCATCGAGCTCGTCGTCGTCGAGACGCGCC
>JACQDU010000411.1 GCA_016200955.1 bacterium | reverse complement strand
CCTCGTCCGCGCCGCCTCGCACGCGGAAGCCCTCGTGGCACGCGATGACTCCTATGAGCACGGCGAAGACGACGGCCTTGAAGACGCCGACGACGACGTCGTCCACGTGGAGCGTGACGCACGTCCGGTCGAAGTAGTCCTGCGGCGTGACGCCGAACGCGGCGACTCCGACGAAGAAGCCTCCCGTGATCGCGATGAGGTCGCACACGAGCACGAGCCCCGGCAACGTGAGCGCGAGCCCGAGGATCTTGGGCGCCACGAGGAACTTCCCCGGGTTCAGGCCCATGGTCCTGAGCGCGTCGATCTCCTCGGTGACCTTCATGGTCCCGATCTCGGCGGCGATCGTCGACCCCGAGCGCCCCGCGACGAGGATCGCCGTCATGAGGGGCCCGAGCTCTCGCGTGATCGAGACTCCCACGAGGTCGGCGATCCAGAGATACGCGCCGAACCACCGGAGCTGGTATCCCGCGTTGATCGCGAGCACGACCCCCATGAGAGCGCCGATCGTCGCGACGATCGGCCACGCCGTCGCGCCCGACTTCAGCATCTCCCGCGCGACGTGCTCGACCTTGAGCCCGTGTCCCCGGACCGGTCCCAGCACGCCCCAGTAGAGGGCGACCTGGAAGAGGTAGAGGAGCTCCTTCGCGTAGCCCCACGCGTCGAGGACGTGCCCGCCGAGCATCTCGAGGATCGACTCGCTCGGCGTCGCCGGCGGCCCGAGCTGCGCGAGCCGGTCGATCCGGAAGAGCCGGAGGAGGTCCGAGAGCTCGCCGCTCGTCTTCGTGAGCCGGACCTTGAGGCCGCGGCGCGTGCCGAGCTCGAGCGCCTCGAGGAGCGTCGCCGCGGCGATCGTGCCCGGCTTCGTGACGGCCTCGAGGTCGAGCTCGACGAGGTCCACGCTCGCGGGGAGGCCGCGCAGGGCTGCGAGGAGGCTCTCGGAGCCGGCGGCGTCCAGGGAAGGGACGGCGATCACGGCTCGCTCGTCCTCGACGCGAGACTGTAACAGCGCGGGGCGCGCCTCCGGCGCTTCGCCTTCCATCATCATCGAGCAGACCGGTTCTACCTGGGGGCCGGCCGTGGATCAACGAAGTTTCACATTGAGCGGAGCGAAACGAGCGAGGGCCGAAGGCACTCGCTCACCCTGCGTGGAGCGCAAGCGGATCTTCCTCGGCTTCTCTCCTAAAGAGGGGCGTTCTTTCATAGAATCGCGGCCGCTGGGAGAGAGGGTGCAGGAGAGAACATGGCCGCCGATTCTGCGCTCGCTGCCCAGGCGCCCGTGCAAGCCGGGCCGCGGACGACGATCAACCAGCTCTTCCGGGAGGCGGCGCGCCGCGGCGAGCGGCCAGCGCTCCGCCGGCGCGTCGGAGAGAAGTGGGAGGACATCTCCTGGAAGGCTTACCGCGACGCCGCGCGGAGGATCGCGAACGGCCTCGTCCGGCTCGGGCTCGAGCGCGGCGACCGCGTGGCGATCCTCTCCCAGAGCCGCGTCGAGTGGGCCTTCTGCGACCTCGCGGTCTCCGGCGCCGCGGCGTGCGTCGTCCCGATCTACCAGAGCGTCCGGGACGACGAGGTCGCTTACATCGCGCACGACTCGGGCGCGCGCTTCATGTTCGTCGAGGATCTCGACCAGCTCGCGAAGCTCCTCCTGGCACGGAAGCGCGCCGATCAGAACGGGCTCCCGAAGCTCGAGAAGGCGATCGTCTTCGACCCGGCCGACACGGAGAAGACGAAGCGCGCCGACCTCTCGGTGCAGGACGGCTTCCTCCTCACGCTCGATGAGCTCATAGAGAAGGGCGAGGGCCTCGACCCCGCCGTCTTCGAGGAGCGAGCGGACCTCGCTCGCCCGGAGGACCTCCTCACGCTCGTCTACACCTCGGGGACGACGGGAGTGCCGAAGGGCGTCATGCTCACCCACGCGAACGCGCTCGCGGAATGCGACGCGATCGACGCGGCGCTCGGCCTCCGCGACGACGACGTCGTCCTCTCGTTCCTCCCGCTCGCCCACATCTTCGCGCGAGCGATCCTGCGTGCCCTCGGTCCCGCGCTTCTTCGAGAAGGTCCACGCCGCGATCGTCTCGAAGGTCGAGGAGGAGAGGCCGCTCAAGCGGAGCTACGTCCGTGCCGCTCTCCGCTGGGCGCGCGAGGCCGATCGGCGGAAGCGCGAGGGCAAGCCCGTCGGCCTCGGTCTCTGGCTCGCGTGCCGGATCGGGAGGCCCGCGACGCGCGCGAGCGCCGGCAAGCTGCGCGAGAAGACCGGCGGCCGGATCCGCATGTTCGTCTCGGGCGGAGCGCCCCTCTCGCGCGACATCGCCGAGTTCTTCCACACGCTCGGCTTCCTGATCCTCGAGGGCTACGGCCTCACGGAGACGACGGCGGGGACTCACGTGAACCGCGTCTCCCGTTACAAGCTCGGGACCGTCGGCCCCGCGGTCCCCGGCGTGGACTGCAAGCTCGCCTCGGACGGCGAGGTCCTCGTCCGGGGCCCCGTCGTCATGAAGGGCTACTACAACAAGCCCGACGCGACCAAGGAAGTCTTCGACGACCAGGGTTACTTGAAGACGGGCGACATAGGCGAGATCGACCAGGACGGATTCCTCAGGATCACCGACCGGAAGAAGGACCTCCTCAAGACCGCCGGAGGAAAATACGTCGCTCCGCAGAAGATCGAGAACATGCTCAAGTCGGTCCATGGAGTCTCGCAGGCCGTCCTCATCGGAGATTCGCGGAAGTTCTGCACCGCTCTCCTGACGATCGACGCCGAGGCGGCGAAGAAGCTCATCCGCGAGCGCTCGCAGCGCGAGCCATCGGGCAAGGTCGAGGACCTCGTCAAGGACGAGGCGCTCCAGAGCTACGTCGAGCAGGAGATCGCCAGGAAGAACAAGGAGCTCCCTTCCTGGGAGACGATCAAGTACTTCCGGCTCCTCCCGAGGGACTTCGAGATCGGCGACGAGCTCACGCCGACGCTCAAGGTGAAGCGGAAGAGGGTCGTCGAGAAGTACAAGCCTCTCATCGAGGACATGTATTCTCAGCCCGCGCCCGAGAAGGACTGACCGCTCGCCCGAGAGGCGTGATCGAGAGCCGCGTAGCGCGCGGGAGTCGTGCGCGGTTCGTCTCAGCCGTTGAGAGCGGCCTCCGCGAGCGCGAGCGCCTCCTTCGCGCGGTCCGGATCGGGCGCCGCTCCCTGGGCGAAGTGAGGCTGCCCGCCTCCCTTGCCTCCGAGAGACGCGAGGACGTCTCTCAGGACCTTCCCGAGGTCGAGCTGCGGGGCGGCCTCGCCGCGGGCGAGGACGAGCGAGAGCTTCTCCCCCGAGTGAGCGACGGCGCAGAGGAGGTCGGCCCGGAGGAGCACGAGCTTGGTCGCCAGGAAGCGCGCGTCGAGCGGGTCTCCTCCCTCGAGCCGATGGACGATGATCGTCCCGCCGCCCGGCCGCGTGCGGGCGCCGTGAGCGAGCTCGGTCGCGCGCGCGAGGAGGAGCTCCTCTCGCAGCGCCTTCGCCTCGGTGCGCGAGGCCTTCTCCGCCTCGCGGATCTTCTCCATGCGCGAGCGGATCTCGCGGAAGCCCGTCGTGAGCTCCTGCGAGAGCTCGTCGAGGACGTCCTGCCGCTCCTGGAAGGCGAGGAGAGCGCGGCCGCCGACGACGAACGTGAGGCGCGTCTCGCCCTTCTTCCCTCGCTCGGCCGAGAGGACCTTGACGAGGCCCAGCTCTCCCGTGCGCGCGACATGAGTGCCGCAGCAAGCGTCCCTGTCCACGCCCTGGATGTCGATCACGCGCAGCCCGCGTGGCGACGCGAGCGCCTCCGCCTCCGGCGGGCGCCTGAGCGAGCGCGCCTCTCTCGCGGCGTCGTCTCCCTTGAACACGGTCGCTCTCACGGGAACGTCCTTGCGGATGACCTCGCCGCACGCGGTCTCGATGCGGGAGAGGAGTTCGCGGCCGACCCTCTCGGCCTTCACGTCGATCGTGGAGACGGCCGCTCCCAGGTGGAACGCGAGAGTCGGCACCTTCGCCGTCTCGAGGAGGACCGCCGAGAGGAGGTGCTGGCCCGAGTGCTGCTCTCTGTGGTCGCGGCGGCGGGCGAGGTCGATCTTTCCCGCGACGCGCGCCCCCCTCGCGGGCGGCGGCGCGTCTCCTTCGAGGACGTGCCAGATCGCCTCGCCTTCCTCGACGACGTCCGTGACCCGCGCGTCTCCCAGGAAGCCCGTGTCGTTGGGCTGGCCGCCCGAGGTCGGGTAGAAGAGCGTCCCATCGAGCAGGACCTTCCTCGCTCTCACGTCGAGGACGGTCGACTCGAAGCTCGCGTCGTCGGGGCGGTCGAGGTAGAGGCGCTCGGTCATGCGCTCATCTTACTTCCCCGCCTTCTTGTCCTCGTCGGCCTCGGGCTCGACGTCGATGTGCTCGCCGAGCGCGAGCGGAGACACGCGGTGGTTCTTGCCCTCGACGACGATCCAGCTCTTCGTCACGCAGCGCGTGTGCGGGGTGCGGTCTCCGTCGGTCAGGACCACGGGACCCTCGGAGTAGATCGAGCCCGAGGACGCGAATCCCGCGGTCACGACGAGGATCGCCTTCGGGTCCACCGAGAGGACGTGGTAGTGCGACGGGTTCTGCGGGAACTTGTGCGCGCCGACCTTGTAGCACTTCATGTCGGCGAGGGCCTTCTTCCCGACCTGGGAGACGATCGAGCGCCGCATCTCGTCCGTGAGCATCTTCTCGGGATCCGCGCCGTCCGTATCCGTCGGGTCGAAGACGTTCTGGTGGTCGAGGTCGTCTCCCTGGGAGCGCGCGTACTCCTTCAAGGTCGTCTCCTTGAGCTTCCGACGCTCGACGTCGGCGGCGCTCAGGTTCTCGACCTTCGCGACCTCGACGATGACCTCGGAGTAGAACGTCCCGGCGCCGCCGTACGACCCGCGCCGCGCGTCGCGCACGGGATCGGAGAGCGCGAAGATCGGATGCCCGTGGAGGACTCCCCGGACCTGCGCCTGGTCCTTGAGGACGATCGCGTAAGGAGAGAACGTCGTCGGGAGGAGCGCGGACCCCCACGCGAGGATCGGCCCCTCGGAGACGACGACCCGCGCTCCCTGGAGCGAGCGGGCGTCGTCGAGCACGAAGATGACGTCTTTCCCTCCGACGACCGTGACCTCGTCTTGCCGCATGAGCGGCTCGGAGAGGTGGACGGCCTTCCACGTCGCGATCCCCGCGAGGCGCGTGTCCGCCGAGGCGATCGCGTCGGCGAGCGCGGGCTCGTGCGCGAGCGGGTTCGGGCACTCCCGCGAGCGGGCCGCGGGCGTGCGCGCGGCGATCCGCGCGATCGCTCGCTCGATGGAGTCGGCCGCGGCGAACTTCACGAGACGCGCCAGCGCGGGCGTGAGGTGCTCGTGGCGGGGCGTGTCGTCCTCGAAGGCCGTCCCGAGGGGCGAGTCGGCGTCGACCTTCGCGGTCGAGAGGTCCACGAAGGCGAACGGGTCCTCGGCGTAACCGAAGGCGCGGCGCCTCTGGCGCTCGACCATGCGGCGCTGGCGCTCCTCGGGCGTCAGCGGCTTGGCCGGGCCTTCGCGGCACCGCTTCGCCGTCCGCTCGAGCGCCGAGCACCACGTCCAGACCGCGTCCTTGAAGTCGGCCTCGTCGAGGACGGTCGAGCGCGCGCTCTTCTTCTCCCGCGCCTCGAAGCCGCGGATGTTGGAGAAGCTCACGCCCTCGAGGAGGGTGCCGTGGAAGACGGCTCCCGTGAGGTCGCTCCCGCGGAAGCTCGTGCCCGGCATGAACAGGACGCCGGAGAAGTCGGCGCCCGAGAGGTCGAGCCCCTCGAGCTTGAGCGCGAGGTCCTCGCGCCGCTTGGGCTCCCACGTCTTCCCCCCGAGGTCGAGGACCTTGCCCTTGTCTTTCTTCCTGCGCTTGTTCCAGCCCGCCGTGTCCTCGTCGGTCAGGAGGTCGATGTAAGGCTCGACGGCGAGCCCGGAGATCACCTCGCCCTTCGCGAGCTTGAAGCAGAGCCGCGCCTCGGGCGCGAGCCGCTCCGTGGCGTCGTCATCGTCCGCGGCCTCGTCGCCCCCCTTCGCGGCCGGCTTCTTCTCCGGCTTCGGCTTCTTCTCCCCGTCGGTGTCCTGCGCGCGCGACAGCGAGACGACCCCGAGCGAGAGGGCGAGCACGACGCCGCACGGGGCGGCGAGAGCACGGCGCATCCTTTTCTCCCGGCCCTCCCCGGGAGAGCCTCACGCGGGAGGATACGCACGCACTTCGACATCGACAAGGTGAGCCTCCGCGGTTCGAATCGAGTAGGTGACGTGAGCCGGAGGGCTCACCTACGCGGCTTGAGCGTCGCCACGATCGTCACGCTCCCCTCCCGCGCGGAGGGAGAGGAGTCCACGCGCGGGCTCGGCACGCGGATGCGCTCGTCGGGATCGGGGAAGCCCTGCGCGACGAGAGCGGCCCGCACGGAAGCGAGGCGAGCTCGCGCGAGCTCGAGGGAAGCGGCGCGCTCGCGGCGCTCGGCCTGGTGCGAGGCGCCCTCGCGCTCGCGCCCGTAGACGGAGTCGAGCGCGTGGTCCACCCGCGCGAGCTCGCTCTCGAGAGCGCGCAGGCGCGAGCTCGCCGAGCGAGCGCCTTCGTCTCCCTCGGAGACGAGGAGCGCTCGAGCCGAGGCGCGGGCGTCGTCGACCCGAGCTTCGAGGTCGGCTCTCGAAGACGAGAGCCGCGCGATGAGGTCACGGCGATCGGCGGCCTGCGGGCTCGCGACGAGGCGCGCTCGCGCGAGGTCGGCGCTGCCGGTCTCGTGGCGCAACGTGAGGACGACCTCGCCCCTCTCCGTCACCTTGCCCGCGAGCTCGAGGACCTTCGCGATCTCCGCCTGCGCGGCGCGAGGGTCGCCCGCCGGGAAGGAGACGGACGCGGGCTCGATCTCCTCCGCCTTCTTCCCGAAGATGTCGTCGGCTCCCAGGAGCTCGAGCGCCTCCATGCCGAGGTCCTTCGCGGTCCCGAGGAGGCGGAACGCCGGGTTCTTGATCGCGTCCCCCACGAGCCGCGCGAGCGCCTCGGGGAAGGCCTCCCAGATCGCTCTCTTGACGAGCTTCTTGACGCTCCTCCCCTGGAGCGGCGGCGGGTTGAGCACGAGCGTGATGTTCCCCTCGGCGTCTCTCAGCACGAACTGGACGACCGAGAGCGGCGCGTCGACGCCCGGGAGGAAGTGCTTCGCGAGCCAGCCTCCCCTGGGCTCCGAGACCTCGAGGTCGGCGAACGTCACGACCGCGCGCGAGAGGAGGCCGCGCGTCTCGAACGCCAGGTCGAGCTCGAGGTCCGCCGTGCCGCCCTCGAGGACGATGTTCTTCTCCTTCGCGAGCCCCTTGAACGCCGCGAGCTCGAGCGTCTGGAGGTCGAGGCGGACGTGCCCGAGCGGCCGCGGCCGGAGCTGGAGGTCGCCCTTCGCCGCGAGCTCGAGGAAGAGCGGCCTGTCCTCGAGCAAGGCCTTGTCCTGCCACATGCTCGTGATCTTCGAGACGATCGCGTGGCCGAAGCGCTTCTTCTCGCGCTTCACGAGCCGCACCTTGCCGGCCTTGGCGACGCCGGCGAAGCGGATCGCGCGGAGGTCGCCGTCCGCGACGAGGAGCCCCGCGAGCTCGAGGTCGATGTCGGCGACCGGGACGATGAGCCTGGGAGCGCACGTCGAGTCCTCGTAGACGAAGTCGACCTCCGAGATGAGGACCCGGTCCAGGCGGAGCTCTCTCGCCGGCTTCTTCTCCGGCGCCGCGCCCGGGCTCGGCGTCTCGTCCGCCGCGTCGTCCTCCTTCTCCTCCTTCTCGTCTCTTCTTTCTCTCTTCCAGACGACGTCGAGGAAGCGGAGGCCGCCCGGTTCGTCCACGAGAGAGGCGGCCGGCTTCGCGACCTCGAGCGAGCGGACGTGAGCGCTGCCCGTCTTGGGGTCGAAGCGCGCGACGTCGAGCAGGAGCTCGTCGATCCCGAAGAGGAGCGGCCCCGATCCGTTCCTCACCTGGAGCCCTTTGAGCGCGAGGTCGAGCCCGAAGCCGCGCGAGAGGTCCCAGTCGAGCGGGTCGCGCCGCCGCGTCCTCAGGTCGATGTCGAGCCGCGCGCGGAGGCGGCCGTCCGTGAGGCGGCTCCCGTCGAGGGACGCCGCGAGCCCGGGCGCGACCTCGGTCAAGCCCGCTCCGCGGACTCCTTCGAGCGCGATGTCGAGCGAGAAGCTCGGCTCCTGCGCGAAGGGCGCGAGGCGCCCCGCGATCACGGCCTGGCTCACGATCGGCGCCACGCCGAGCGAGAGCTCGAGCTCGAGCGGAGGCCGCGACGCCGGGTCGGGCCCGAGGAGCGAGAGCAGCTTCGTGTTCCTCAGGCGCACTCCCTTGAACGCGAGCGGCGCCGCGTCCTTCTTCGCGAGGTCCCGGAACACGACCGAGCGCGCGTTCGCGTCGAGCTTCCAGATATCGATGAGAGGAGTGCGCCTCGCCTTCTCCGGCGGCTCCTTCGGCTCTCCTCCCGCGCCCGCCTCGGCCGCCTCGACCTTCTTCTCCGGGAAAGCGAGCCCGAGCAAGCGGAGAGCGCCCTGCTCGTCGCGCTCGATCTCGGTCTCGAGGCCGCTCAGGAGGAGGTCGTCGAACGTGAAGACCCCTCCAGAGGGGTCGAGGCGCGAGGCGAAGAAGCGCAGGCGGTCGAAGGAGAAGATCGACGCGCCTCGCGGCCCGTCCCGGAGCGCGACCTCCGTGATCTCGCCGCGCCCCGTCGAGCCTCCCGCCGGGTTGTCCATGAAGCGAGCCCGGACGAGCGCGTGCGCGCGTCCGTCCTTCAGGAGGAGTCGCGTGCCGTCGCGGAAGTACGGCGAGAGAGGCCCCGGCCGCAGCCCGTCCACGTCGATGTCGAGCTCGCACCCGCGCCACCTCGGGTTGAACGTGATCCTCCCCGCGACCGTGAGCGCCTCGAGCGCTCCGGGGACCTTGAGCTCGGCCTTGACCGTCGCCGAGGGCGAGCGGATCCCGAGGACGAAGTCCTCGAGCAAGACGCTCGCGCTCGCCTGGAAGCGGGCCTCTCCTCTGACGGCCCCGTCGTGGAAGTCCGCCGTCGCGTCCGTGACCGCGACCTTGTAGAGCTCGTAGGTCGGCTTGCCCTCCGTCCAGAACGGCGGCTCCTCCGCCGCGGGCTTCTCGCTCGTGCTCGTCGCGCTCGCGCCGCGCGGAACGGGAGAGAAGCGCAGCCCGAGCGCCACGAGCGCGCCCTCCTTCGTGCGCTCGAGCTTCGCGCGCGGGCGAGCGACCCTCACGTCCTCGAAGGCGTAGCGGCCCGGGAGGAGGTGGAAGCCCTTCGCGCGCGCGGAGTCGATCCCGAGGAGCTCCTCTCCCTCGTCTTCCAGGACGAGCTGCTCGATCGTGGTGTCGGACTCGATGTCGTCCCGGTCGACCGTCGCGGTGCTCGAGAGCTCGAAGCGCAGCGAGCCCGAGCGGAGGAGCGGCTCGATCCCGCGCGCGCGCAGGCGGGGCGCGAGGATCCCGAGCGTGATCCCGCTCGCCTCGAGCGTCGCCCGGAGCTCCGACCTCCGCGGCGACGGCGCGACCGTGCCCGCGAGCGAGAGCTTCTCGAGCGCTCCCGGCACCGCGAGCGCGAGGGCGAAGGGCGCCTCGTCGCCCGCGCGGTTCCCCGTCGGGTCGATCGTGATCGGGCCGAGCTCGACCTTCGCCCGGATCGGGATGTCGATCGCGGGCTCCGAGAGAGCGTCGCGGAGGTCGAGCGCGGCTTCTCCCACGCGCAGCTTCTCGACCTTGATGAGAGGAAGGCCGGGCCCCGCGGAGGTCTCGCGCGCTCCCGGGGTCGAGCTCGCGACCGGCGCCATCTCACTCGCGCGGAGGAGGCTCAGGCCGAGAAGCTCGAGCGCGTCCGGCCGGGCCGCGGCGTGCGCGTGGATGCGCTCGAGCTCGAGAAGGCCGACCTCGATCTGCTCCACGCGGCGCGGGTCGGGGCCGAGCCTCGCTCGCTTCGCGCGGAGACCGGCGAGCGAGAAGACCTCGCGCTCTTCGGGCGCGCGGTCGAGGAGCCGGATCCTCTCGACCGCGAGGTCGGCCTCGAGGGGGCCGTCTCTCTCGACCTTCGCGCTCGCCGAGAGGACGACCTCGAGCCTCCCCTCGTGCAGGAGAGAGCGGATCCTCGCCCCCTCGAGGTAAGGAGCGATCGCGCTCCCCGTGATCTCGGTGGCCTGGAGCCCGAGCGAGAAGGAAGGCCGCGTGGCCGACGCCACGAGCTCTCCCCGGAGCCGGACGCGCGCCACGTCGTGCGCGTTGAAGCGCGCGTCGAGCTTCGCCGGAGAAGGCGGAGGCGCCTTCGGGTCCAGGACGACGTCGAGCGCCGCGACCTCGAGCCCGATTCCCGTGAGCACGAGCGAGACGGGCTCCTTCGTCGTCTCGTCGTCCCACCCGAGAACGCCGTCGTCGATCGTGAGACGGCCGAGGCTCGCGTGGAGCGGAGGTCCGGCGCGCGCCGCGACGCTCTCCTCGGGGTTCGTCCCGGGATCGGGAGAGACGTGCTCGGATCCCCGCGGCCTCACGCGGAAGCCGAGGCCGACGAGGGCTCCCTGCGCGTCGCGCCGGGCGTGGAAGCGCGGGAGGTCGACCTCGGCTTCCTCGACGTGGAAGCGCGCGAGGTCCGGGTCGAGGCGCACGCCGCTCGCGCGCACGAGGTCGATCCCCGCGAGCTCGTCTCCGTCGTCGAGGACGAGGTCCCGGACCGCGGCCTCGAGCTCGTCCTTTCCGTCCGCGGCGCGAGTCGCGCTCGCGTGGAGCCGGGCCTTGAGGGAGCCGCGGGAGAAGAGCGGCGTCACTCCCGCGGGCTCGAGGTAAGGGACGAGAGCGCGGAGCGTGATCCCCGAGACGGCGAGCGAGAGGTCCGCGGCCGTCCTGGGCCCGAAGGGAGTCGCGGAGCCCAGGAGCGCGATGTCCTCCGCGATCCCGGGCGCCGAGAGCCGCGCCTCGACGCGCGCCGGCGCCCCGGGCGACCGGGCGTCTCTCAGGACGTCCTGCACGTGCAGGAGGTCGAGCGAGGCCGAGAGAGCCGCGTGTGGGCTCGTCTTCCGGTCCAGGAAGGACGCGCGGACGTTCCTCGCCGCGAAGTCGCCGAGCGAGAACCGCGCCGGAGCGTCGTCGCCCTTCTTGCCCGGAGAAGAAACGACGTCGCTCGCTGGAGCGCCCGCGCGAGGGCCCGGGCGCAGGTCGACTCCCGCGACGCGGAGCGAGCCGTCCTCGAGCCGGACGGCGCTCGCCCGGAGACCGTCGAGCCCGACGCTCGCGATGTCGACGTTCTCGCGCGAGATCCCGATCGCGTCCACGAGGAGCCGGTCGAGCGCGAGCACCTCCTCGCCGTCCGCGGTCGCTCGCAGGCGCTCGAGCGCGAGCGTGCCGCCCGTCCCGCCGCTCCCGTCGATCGCGGGGTGCGTGAGCGCACGCAGCTTGACTCCGACGGAGAGGTCGCGCGCCGCCGCCCGCAGCCCGAGCCGCTCGAGGTAGCCGGCCAGGGACTCCATGTGGACGTGATCGAGCGCGACCTCGAGCTCGAGCGTCGTGTTCTGGCCCGAGGAGAGGGCCGAGCCCTCGATCCTGAGCGACTCGGCGACCGGCGGGCACGAGGCCGTGATCTCGAGCCTCGTGGGCCGGTTTCCTTTCTGGCTCACGTGGAGGTCGGCGAGCGAGAGGTCGAAGTCGAGCCTCGCGTCGAGCTCCGGGCGGATGCTCGCGTCGTGCCATCTCAGGTGCACGTGACCGAGCCGGAGCGCCTCGATCTCGATGCTCGGGCCGGGCTTCTCGTCGGCGCCCGGGCTCGCGGGCTCGCTCTCCGTCTCCTGCGGCTTCTCGCTCGCGCGCGCCTTCTCCACGCGGCGAGCGAGGGCGAG
>JACQDU010000117.1 GCA_016200955.1 bacterium | reverse complement strand
AGGGACCGACCTGGCGCGTGGCCACGGAGCGAGCTTAGCGGCCCGCGTCGGCCGGCGCTCTCACCCGTCGCGCATCACCAGGGAGCCCAGGTCCCGGCGAGAAGGAAAGCACGTCCCGAGCGGCGCGCGAAGGCGAGAGCGGCGAGGGCAGCCAGGAAGCCCAGGAGCTTCAGGGGCTCGAGCCCTCTCGTGACGGTCGCGAGCTGGAAGCGCTCCGCGGGGTCTCTCGCGCCGGCCGCGCGCCACGGGCGCCGCCAGAGGGCGGGAAGGACCGCGGGGACGCGCTGCCGCCACTCGCCGAAGCCCGGGTAGTCTCTCGCGAGCTTCTCCTCTTCTCTCACGATCACGGCTCCCAGGACCGCGAAGTAGAGGAGAGAGTAGACGGCGAGCAGCACCGGATCGGCGACGAGGCCGAGCCACGCGAGGCCGGCCGCGAAGTTCGCGACGTACCGCGGATGCCGCACGAACGCGTAGGGCCCACGCGTCATGAGGTGCCGTGAGCCGTCGCCGCGGACCCAGTTCCGGTAGCCCATGGCCCAGATCCTGAGGGCCCACGAGAGGAGGGCGAGCCTCGTTCCTTCTGCGACATTCCCGCCCCGCGAGAGGGGGAACACCCATGACGGCTCACAAGATTCCGATCCTGACGACGTTCGAGGCGCCGCCCGGCAGCGAGATCGACCGCGTGATCGGTCCCTGCTGGGGGATCACGGTGAGGTCGCGGAGCGTCGTCGGCACCGCGTGCGCCGGGTGCCAGACCTTCTTCGGCGGAGAGATCTCCGCCCTGACCGAGCTCGCGACGCAGGCGCGGGACGAGGCCATGCGTCGCCTCGAGACGAACGCCCTCGCCATGGGAGCGGACGCCGTGCTCATGATGCGCTTCGACTCGGGCGAGCTCATGCAGAACACGAACGAGATCGTGGCCTACGGGACCGCGGTCAAGCTCAAGGCTCGGGCGAGAGCGTAGCTTGTCTCGCGTCCCGCCCCCGTTGGCTCGGAGGCTCGACCGCCTCTCGCGCGCGGCGCACAGGTTCCACGCGTTCGCGCACCACCCCCTCTGCGACCGCTACGAGGGAGAGGTCGTGCGACTCGGGCGCCGGGCGAGGGTCTGCCGCGGCTGCGCTCTCGTGGGAGCAGGGCTCGTCCTGGGCGTCGCGGCCGGCCTCGCTCTCGCGCCGAGCGTCGCGCTCTCGGGAGCGATCTTCGCGGGAGCGCTCGTCGCGGCCGCCTCCGGCCTCCGCGAGCGCGGGCTCCTGCGGCGCGCGATCAGTCGCGCTCGGCGCGCTCGCTGTCCTCGTGCTCGCGCGAGCGCTCTACCGCCACCGCGCGCCGGACCGGCGGCCGTGCGAGACGTGCCCCGAGCGGGACCTCCCCGTCTGCCGCGGCTTCAAGGAAGTCGTGCGGCGCGAGAAGGCCTTCTCGGTCCTCTCGCGCCGCTTGCTCGAGCGAGCCGGCGTCTAGCTCTCTCGTTACTTCTTCATGGTCCCGAGCTGGCCCGAGATCGCGAAGTTGCGGACGAGGACGCGCATCTGGTTCACCATGATGCCGCACTTGCCGTCGCCAGGAGCGAAGGTCGCGTTGCCGAGGTCGAGGCCGTTGAACCTGTAAGAGACGCGAGTCCCTTCGCGGACGAGCTTGAGCGTGTTCGTCGCCTTGGTCTTCCATTTCGTCTGGTCGACGCCGTTGCCCCCCTTGGCGACGTAGTTCCCGCTCGCGCTGAGCTCGACGATCTGGCCCATCCAGGTCATGCCCGTCCCCTTGCCCTTGCCGAGACCGCAGAAGAAGACGAGGTCGGCCGAGCTGGGGCCCGCCTCGACCTGCACGGTCGCGTCGATCGTGAAGTCTCCCTTGAAGGGGCAGTCGATCATCGCGAAGCCGCACCCGTTGCTCGAGAGGAGGAGGCCCGTCCCGCCGCCGAAGATCACGTCGTTGGACGGGTTCCTTTCGCACATGTCGAGGCCCTTGTTCTCGAAGTCGGCCGACTGCGAGTCGTCCGCGAACGAGTAGCGGAGACCGATGCGCCCGTTCCCGTCGGAGGACGGGCTCACGTGGAGCTTCGCTCGCAGCTTCGCGAGGTCGGCGGTGAGGTCGCGCGCGGCCGGGTCTTCCTTGCCCGGATCGACCTTCGGCGGCTGGTTGCCCCCGTTCACGGGAGGCGGCGTGTTGTCCGAGCCGCCGCTCGAGACGGGCTGCCGGACCGGGTCGCGCTCGATGCGCGAGATGAAGGACTTGGCGACCACGTTCGAGGCGAGCTCCTTCTCCGAGAACGCCTTCTTGGCCTTCGGGTCGTCGCAGCCGTAGTAGTAGAGGAGGCCGCGGCCGAGGAGGTAGGCGTCCCGGTGCTCCGGCGCGATGCCGG
>JACQDU010000371.1 GCA_016200955.1 bacterium | reverse complement strand
GAGAGACGCGCGTCGCCCCGAGAGCGACGCTCGCCGTCGGGCCCGAGGTCGTCACGGGCCAGAGCGCCGCCCTCGCGGGCGAGCGCGAGGTCGTCCTCCCGTTCGTGCTCGTCGCCCTAGCCGCCGTTCTCCTCGAGGGCTTCGCCTTCCACCGGAGATGGTGACGACCTCCTCCGGAAACGAAAACGCGCGAGCGCGGGAGGCTCGCGCGTTGCCGGAGGACACCTCCGGCGATTGTATGAACGCGCGAGCGCGGGAAGCTCGCGCGTTGCCGGAGAACATCTCCGGCGTTGTCTCGAACGCCGTCCTTGCGGCGACGCCTGGTCGCTAGCGAGCCCCGATCCAACAAACGGGGCGATCGAGGCCAGACCCCAAGCGAAGTCGCAGAGGGCGTTTGGCGACCTCGCTCGGGGACGAGCAGGCGAAGGGATGGGGTGCGACGCCCCGGGAAAGGCCCCACAGGCAGGATAAGCGTGGGTCGCACTGCCCCATTCCGGGGCTTCGTGACCCAGGGGATCGGCCCTCGAGCGGAGAACGAGCCGGCGGATCGGGGCTACGGTGTGCACGGATCGAGATGCGCATGCGACCGACTCCCCCTCCGCCGTCGAAAGGACGGCCGATTCGCTTAGAGCCCGCGGCCCAAGTGAAGCTCACCAGGACCCTCGGCCCGAGTGAATCTGTTCAGCACCGCATTCGCCTTCCGGCGAATGCTGAATTTGACCCGAACGTGTAGAGTCTTGCCCGGGCGAGAGCGGGCTCACCCGGAGCGGTCGAGAGAGGCACGATGCTCCACGTCCTCCCCCCGGCGGCGCTTCTCCTCCTGAACGCGTGCATCGCGTGCGCGCTCCTCGTGCGGTCGGGGAGGCTTCCGCACGCGAGGCTCGCTCTCGCATGCGCGGTCGCACCGGCGGTCTACGGGCTCGGGAGTCTCCTGTTCATCGTCTTCCAGGAAGAGAAAACGGGAAGCAGCACGCGCGAGGCGCTGTTCGCGGCGCTCGGAGGCGCTCCGATCGTCCTGATCCCGGCGGCGATCGCGGCGACCGTGATCCAGGAGAGGGGCTCTCGCGTTCTCCTGGGCGTGCTCGCGGCGCTCGCCTGGCTCGTGGTCTGGGTGCCCAGGCTCGAGGCGCTCCCGGTCCTCGGCCCCAGGTCGATCGAGGCGTCCCAGGCCGGCTTTCTCCTCGCGGTCTCGGTCGCCGCGCTCCTCGGCCTCAGAAGGCAAGAGAGCGAGCGAGGGCTCGAGCGGCGGCTCCTCGCGGGATCGCTCCCGTTCCTCGTCGCGGGAGCGATCGGCCTCCTCCTCAAGCCCGCATGGGCGAAGATCTCGATCTTCGGGACGTCGGTCCTCCTCGCGGACGAGGTCGTGCTCCTCATGCTCGCCGCGGAGACCGGGATCCTCGAGGAGCCGAAGCGAGAGGAGAGCTGGAGGGCGCTCGCCGTGCAGGCGATCCTCCTCGCGACGGGAGCGCTCCTCGTGATCACGGGAGCCGTGAACGTCGGGATCTTCCCGAGGGAGAGCGGGGCGGTCGCCGTCGCCGTCTCGGTCGCGACCGGGCTCTCGCTCGCTTACGGAATCCTGCGGCCGAGCCTCGAGCTCCTCGTGAGGAACGCGCTCTATCCGGAGTCCCAGCGCGCTCTCGAGAGGATCAGGGTCCTCCGCGCCGAGCTGGAGGAGACGCGCGAGCGCCTCCGCGAGGCGGAGCACCTGAGCCTCGTCGGCCAGCTCGCCGTCGAGGTCGCTCACGAGATCAAGAACCCGCTCGGCCCGATCCGCGGCTACGCGAAGATCATCGAGCGCGAGCTCGAGGAGAGAGGCGCTCTCACCGAGGTCGTGGCGCGCGGGATCGCCGTGATCCGCCAGGAGGTCGAGGCGATCGATGCGAGGAGCCGCGGCCTCCTCGAGCTCGGACGCCCGCAGGAGCCGCGGCTCGGGCCGCTCGATTTCGCGAGCGTCGTGCAGGACGCCGTCGATCTCGTGCGAGCCGACTGCCCGAGCGCCGTCACGATCGCGTGGCGCGTGCCTCCCGTCGCCTCGCCCGGGCGGAGCGATCCCGTGCTCCTCAGGAGCGCTCTCGCGAACGTGCTCGCCAACGCGATCCAGGCGATCGCGGGCACCGGGAGAGCGGGCTCCATCGAGCTCGAGCTCGTCTCGCAGGAAGGAAAGCGGATCCTCCTCGTGGACGACGACGGGCCCGGCCTGCCGCCCGCTCCTCTTTTCCGTCCTTTCGCGAGCTACCGCGAGGGGGGCCACGGACTCGGCCTCGTCATCGCCCGCG
>JACQDU010000368.1 GCA_016200955.1 bacterium | reverse complement strand
GTCCGTCGCGCGGCGCATCGACTTCACGACGGGAGGCCCGATCGTCAGGTTCGGAACGAAGTGCCCGTCCATGACGTCCACGTGCAGCCAGTCGGCTCCCGCGGCCTTCATGCGCGCCGCCTCCTCCGCCAGGCGAGCGAAATCGCCGGAGAGGATCGAAGGAGCGATGAGCACGCGCGGCGCGGTCACGCTCACAGTATGCCCCGCACGTGCGACATGTCAGGCGTCCGGCAGCGCGGCGATCCCGGGGAGGTCGACTCCCTGGACGAACTCGAGCGAGGCGCCGCCGCCCGTCGAGACGAAGCTCATCCGCTCGGCGATCCCGAGCTGCCGGACGGCCGAGGCGCTGTCGCCGCCTCCGACGACGGTCCTCGTGACCGCACCCCGAAAGGCGAGGTAGGTCGCGAGCGCCCACGTGCCCTGGTTGAACGGCGGCTTCTCGAAGACCCCGAGCGGCCCGTTCCAGAAGACCGTCTTCGCGCCGCGCAGGTGGTGGAGGAAGATCGCGATCGACGCCGGCCCCACGTCGAGGCCCATGAGGCCGTCGGGCACGTCTCCCTCGACGACGTCGTATCCCGCGAGGTCGTCCAGGCCGCGCGCGACCTGGTGGTCGACCGGGAGGATGAACCCGCTCTTGCCGCTCTGGCCGCGCTCGCGCGCCTTCTCGAGGATCTTCTGCGCCGTCCCGGCGAGCGCGTCGTCGCAACGGGAGGCGCCGATCCTCCGCCCCTGCGCTTTCAGGAGGGTGTAGGCCATGCCTCCTCCCACGAGGATCGAGTCGACGCGGGGGATGAGAGCCTCGATGACGGGGATCTTGTCCGCGAGCTTCGCTCCTCCGAGGACGACGACGAAGGGCCGCGGCGCGGTGCCGTCGCGGAGAGGAGAGAGGTGGACGACCTCGGCTTCGACGAGGTAGCCCGCGGCCGCGGGGAGGAGCTTGGGCACGCCCACGACGCTCGCGTCCTTCCGGTGGCACGTGCCGAAGGCGTCGTTGACGTAGACCTCGCCCAGCTTCGCGAGGGCCTGCGAGAACGCGGGGTCGTTCTTCTTCTCTCCCGGCTCGAAGCGCACGTTCTCCAGGACGAGGACCTCTCCGTTCGCGAGCTTGCGCGCTGCGGCCTCGGCGTCGGGCCCGGTCGCGGCGGGAGAGAAGGCGACGCGCTTCCCGAGGATCTTCGCGAGCGTCTCCGCGACCGGCTTGAGCGAGGCCTCGGGGTCGGGCTTCCCGTCGGGACGCCCGAGGTGCGACATGAGGATCGCGCGCCCTCCCTGCTCGACGATCCGCGTGATCGTCGGAACGGCGCTCCGGATGCGGAAGTCGTCCTCGACTCTCCCACCGTCGATCGGCACGTTGAAGTCGACGCGGACGAGGACGCGTTTCCCGGCGAGGTTGCCGAGCGCGTCGAGCCCTCGCTTCTTCGCCACTCGTTCCTCCCGCGATGCGTCGTGAGAGACAATGAGAGACCCTCGCCGCGGGCGGCGGCCCCGCTCGAGCGGGCGAGAATGATCGCGGGTCGCTTGGGAGCGTGTCAAGCATGACCGTCTTGCTCGCGCGAGGGCCGTGGCCCGAAGAGAGCGTGAGGGCGAGCTTCGACGCGCGTCCGCTCGCCTTCGACGGCCGCGCGCGGGAGGCGCTCGAGCGCGCCTGGAAGCGCGCGCAGGAAGACGCGCTCGCCTCGGGGCGGACGCTCTGGAACGGGAGGGTCGCGGGCCTCGCGTCCTTCCGCGCGAGCCAGAGCGAGCTCTCGCTCCGGCTCCACGCGACGGACTACCGCGAGTTCGTCGGGACGAACCTCTCTGCCGAGTACCGGGCGAGGTCGCGCGAGGAGGCGCCGCGCTCGGACGCTCTCGGGCTCTCCCTGGTCGTCGTCTCGGGAGAGACGGTCATCCTCCACCGCCGCGGCGCGGCGAACTTCGAGTGGCCTCTCGCGATCGACACCCCGGGCGGCCACGTCGAGCCCGGGAAGCACGACGACGAGAGCGGCGTGCCGTCGGTCTTCCGCGCCACGAGAGACGAGCTCGAGGGAGAGCTCGGGATCGAGAGCTCGGAGGTCCTCTCGTTGCGCGTGCTCGCGCTCACGAGGATGGCCGAGACCGAGAAGCCACAGCTCATCGTCCTGGCCCGGATCGCGCTCTCTCCGGAAGAGGTCCGCTCGCGCCTTCCGACCGCGCGGGAGCGTTTCGAGACGAGCGAGCTCCTCCCGGTCGCGAGGAGCGAGCTCGCGAAGCTCGCCCGCTCGGGTGAGCTCGTGAGCCCCGCGGGCCGGGCCGCACTCGAGATCGCGAGCGGGCTCCTCTGACCGCGCTCACTCGCCAGCGATCTCTTCTTGGCTGTGTTCACCCCAGGGCGAGCGGCAGCGAGCCGCGGTGAAAATCACCGGCCTCGGCTTCCGCCCGAACCGAATGCACGCCTTCGGGCGTGGCGGACGAAGATGACTTCTTCTCTCCGCGAGAAGAATTGGATTGTTCGTAGTACAGAGGCGCAGAGGGCGCGGAGGATTCGCCGAGAGTCTCACTTTCAGTCCCTCTGCGCGGCCTCGGCGACCTCCGCGCCTCCGCGGGCATCTCTCACATCAAGCGGCTGCTGCTCCGGGACCTTCACCGGAGCGGCCTTCCGCCGTCTCGCTCTAAGGACGATGACGACGGCCGCGATCGTGCCGAGGGCGGCTCCCGAGTAAGTGCCGTAGTGGATCCCCCAGGTCGCGAGGAAGCGCGACCACCGCTCTCCCGCGAGCTCGCGCGCGAGCTCTCGCTGGTGGAAGACGTCCCGGGAGAAGAGAGCGGCTCCGAGGGCGGCGGCGAGGACCGCGCCGCCGAGCGGGAGCGCCGCGAGACGAGCGAGGTCGCGGTAAGGGAGCTGGGGCCGCGTGGGCCGCGGGTTGTTCGCGAGGAGGAGGCACGCGCCCGCGAAGAGGCCGGGGCCGTATCCGGCGTGCGCGGCGAGGACCGTCACCGCCACGCGGAAGGGCCGCGGGTCGTCCACGAGGCCCTTTCCGTAGAGGAAGTACTCCCGCGAGATCGTGGCGGTCACGTGGTCGTGGAGGACCGCGTAGAGGACGGAGAGCAGCATCGAGTAGAGGAGAAAGAGGTACTCCTTCGCGCGCCGCGGGTCCTCCGGGTGTCTCCGCCAGTCGTGGACGCCGAGCGCGAGGAAGAAGAGCGCTCCCGCGAGGAGGCGCCACCCGTCCGTGCGCCCGAGCGCCTGGAGCACGCTACTCGCCCTTCTTCTCCGGCTTCTCGTCCTTCTTGTCGTCGCCCTTCTTGGGCTCGGGCTTCTTCTCGCCCTTCTTCCCGTCCTTATTGTCGTCGTCCTTCTTTGTGTCCTCGTCCTCGTCGGGCTCGATGGGAGTCCGCGTGAGCTTCCAGGTCGAGGTCTCCTTCTTCGCGTCGCTCTTCAAGACGAGGGTCACGTCCTGGGACTCTGGAGGCTGCGAGCCGTCGATCGGGCCGCGGAGCGTGGCCTTGATCGTCAGGCGAGACTCGCTCTCGGGGTCGTCGTGCGGCGCGAACCTGAGCTTCGCCTCGAGCGTGACGCGCGCGCGCAGCTTGCCGTCCTTCGCCTTGAGCGTCTCGAGCACGGCCTTCGTCTTCGCGCCGTCCTGGAGCTTCGCCTTCGCCGGCCCGAAGACCGCGAGGAGCGCCTCGGCGTCGGGCTCCCACTCGTCGCCCTTCTTGACCTTGTTCTCGGGGGCGAGGACGCGGCCGAGCGCGTCGGGATCGTTCACGAGGAGCTGGACGATGTCCGGGACGAGGTCGTAGCCCCCGACTCCCTTGATGAGCTGGTTGAGGCGGTTCTCGTTCTGGATCGCCCCGTGGCGGCCCTTCCCGCGGCGCGCGACCTCGATCGGCATCTGCATCTGCGCGCTCCAGCTCGAATTGCCGACCGAGGCCTTGAAGCCGTTCATGTCGAAGCGCTCGGTCGAGGCGCGGCCCTGGTCGTCGAGCGAGACGACCTCGCGCGTGACCTTCGTCGAGAAGGTCGTGCTCGGGAAGACCTTCTTCTTCGTCTCCCCCTCGATCGTTCCCTCGAAGTCGATCGTCTCCCGGCGGCCCTTCTCGACCTTGGGCACGAGCTTGAGGATGACGCCCTCGTCGTCCTCGTCGCCGGCGATCGCGCGAGATGACGAGAGGAGAGGCAGCGCCGGGGCGACGCACAGGGCGAGGACGAGCGACCGCGTTCTCATGGGACCTCCACGCGGCGGCCGATGATACGCCCGATTGAACTCCGCGCAGGGAAAGTTACGCTCGGTCGCGTGAGGGAGAAGGGGCGGTTGCCGAGAGTCGGGATCTCCGCGTGCCTCCTCGGCCAGGAGGTCCGCTGGGACGGCCGCCACAAGCTCGACGCGCCGCTCGCGGAGAGGCTGGCGCGCGAGGTCGAGCTCGTCCCGGTGTGCCCCGAGGTCGAGCTCGGCCTGGGAGTGCCGCGCGAGCCGATCCGGCTCGAGCGGCGCTCGGGCGAGACGCGCCTCGTCGCGGTCGAGAGCGGGAGGGACCTCACCGCGAGCATGCTCTCGTTCGCGCGCTCGCGCGTCCGCGACCTCTCGGCGCTCGGGCTCTCAGGCTACGTTCTCAAGGCTCGATCGCCGAGCTGCGGGAAGGAGGCGGTTCCGGTCCTCGAGGACGGCCGGGAGGAGAAGACGGGCCGCGGCTTCTTCGCGCGCGCTCTCCTGGAGCTGCTCCCCGACCTCCCCGTGGAGGAGTCGGAGAGTCTCGGGGAGCCCGCGGCTCTCCTCGTCTTCCTCGAGCGCGTGCGCTCTCACGAGGCACGGCGCCGCGGTTAGGCCCCTCGCAGGACGCGGCTCCGTGGCGCTCTCCTCGCATTCCTCGTGCGGCCAGGCTAGTCTCGCGTCTACACAAGAGCGCATGCCGAAGACGAGCGAGCCTCTCGCGATCCTTCCGCCCGGCGCGTTCCGCTTGCGCGTCATCCGTGAAGGCGTCGTCGTGCACGAGCTCACGTTCGAGAAGCCGGTCGTGACGCTCGGCCGCGAGAACACGTGCGACGTCCACCTGGACCACCACCTCGTCTCGCGCCACCACGCCGAGATCCGGCGCGCCGACGACCTGTTCGCGATCGTGGACCTGAAGAGCACGAACGGCGTCATGCTCAACGAGAAGCCGGTCGTCGAGATCGCGCGCCTCTCGTCGGGCGACCGGGTCCAGATCGGCCCGTTCCAGATCGGCTTCAGCTCGAGCGGGACGTCGAAGCTGGCGATCCCCGAGGGCTTCGGCCCGGGCGACAAGCTCCGCGTGACGGCGCGTCGCGCGGGCGTCGTCGCTCCGCCCACTCCCACGTCCACGCTCCGGCAGAACGAGATCCTCGAGCTGGCGCCGACCATGGGCTTCCTCATCGCGCGGCTCGAAGGCGGCGAGAGCCGTCAGATGATCGTGGACCATTTCCAGGTGGGCGCCTCTCCCGACTGCGAGCTGCGTCTCACGAGCCCCGGGGCGCCGTGGAAGCTCGCGCTCATCGTCCGCGGCCCGGATCAGTACCGGCTCTACAACCTCGGGCCCGACCCGACGGCCGTCCTGGTCGACGGGAAGCCCGTGGCGAACTGGGCCGCTCTCCAGGACAAGGACCACCTCGTCCTCGGAGGGCGGCAGCTCGTCTTCGAGCAAGCCGCCACGAGCTCGCGCCAGGAGACGACGAGACGGGTCCCGCCGCAGGGGGAAGCGCGCTGAGCCGGCGCCGGCGTCCCGGCGACGAACGGAGCGGGATCTTCGGTAGCCTGTCGCGGCCGTCGTGCAGAGTGTCCGGCGTCGGAGTCGGCGCGACAGAGCGAGCGGCGAGGTGCCGCGCGCCCGCATGTTGCGTCTTTGCGTCTTCGCGTCTTCGCGTTCCGCCCGCGATCGATCGCCGACTCCGTCAAGAACGCCGTGAGCTCGCCTGATACTCCCGGCACCGGATCGACCTCGCGAGCTCGTCGTTCGACTCCTTGAGGAGCCGGACGAGCCCCGGGATCGTGACCTTCCCGAGGAGAGCCTCGCCCTTCGCGAGCACGGCTCGCTCGGCGCGGTAAGTCGGATACAGGAGGAGCACGAAGGACTTCGCGTACTCGCGGTTCCGGCCCTCGTAGATCGCGGGCGCGGCCTCGAAGAAACGATCCACGTAAGGATCGAGGAGAGCCTGCTGGTGCGCCCAGTGGAAGCGCGACATGCCGTTCTTCAAGAAGTCGTCGGCGAGGACTTCCTGTGGGGCGCTATGCGCGCCCCCCACACCCCCCGCGGAGGTGAAGAGCCTCCAGTGCCGCTCCTTCTCCTCGCGCGAGGGCCGCGAGGCCTCGGCCTGGAAGGCGGACTTCTTGCCCTTGTCCGAGGGATCGCGGACGAGCTCGGCCTTCAGGCGATCCTCGGCCGTCGGGCGGCCGAAGCCGATCAGCTTCGCGATCAGGCTCCAGCGCATGTTCTGGTCGATCTCGACGCCCGCGATCTTCTCGAAGCCATCCATGAGCCGCACGAGGCGGTCGAGGTCGGCGCTCGCGGCGGCGAGCATGATGGTGCCCCGGAGCCAGGCGAGCTGGAGATCGCCCTTCGTCTCGTCGAGGCGAGACCAGCACCGCTCGACGAGAAGGCGCCGGCCGGTCGCCTCGAGCGGCGTCCCGACTCCCACGTAGCGGACGAGAGCGAGCGCCCCGTTCCCGAGGAGAGTCTCGACGACCTCCGGGCTCGTCGCGTGCTGCGACTTCGAGGCCACGAGCTCGACCCAGTCGAACGCCGGGAGCTTCTGGTCTCGCACCATCTGCCAGAGAGTCCCCCAGAGAGAGACGACGACGAGAGGCTCCTGGATCCGCTCGAGGTGCTCTCGCACGAACGAGAGCGATTGCTTGTCGAAGACGACCTTCGCGTAAGCGTGATCGCCGTGGTTGACCGTCACGAACGCGGGAGCGGGCTTGCCCGCGAGCTCGCGCACCGTGGTCTTCTTGCCCTCGACGAGCACGGAGACGACCTCGGAAGGGACGGCTCCCTTGCCGTCATCCTCGAACAGGGCGACCTCCGTCCTGTGCGGGCGCAGGACGGAGTTCTGGGGCGCGCTCTCCTGGACGATCTCGAAGGACTCGATCCTCCCGTTCTTTAGAGTGAAGGAAGGAGACAGAGAGCCGAGCCCGGCCGTCTCGATCCAGAGCTTGGACCACGCGACGAGGTCCTTCCCCGAGCCCTGCTCGAGCGCCGCGAGGAAGTCGTCGAGCGTCGTGTTCGACCACGCGTGCTTCTTGAAGTATCGGCGGAGGCCGTCGCGGAAGGCCGTCGCTCCCATGTAGGCCGTGAGCTGCTTCAGGACCGAGGCTCCCTTTCCGTAAGTGATCCCGTCGAAGTTCAGGAAGGTCGCGTCGGTGTCCGGGACCTCTCCCGCGATCGGGTGAGTCGTGACGAGCTCGTCCTGCCGGTAGGCCCACGCCTTGATCTTCGAGCGGAAGCTCTCCCAGGCGTCCTTGAAACGGGTCGCGTTCGTCATGCAGACGTAGGAGATGAACGTCGCGAAGCTCTCGTTGAGCCAGAGGTCCTTCCACCACCTCATGGTCACGAGGTCGCCGAACCACATGTGAGCGAGCTCGTGGAGGACCGTCTCCGCGCGGCCCAGGCGCTGCGTCTCCGAGACCTGCCCGCGGAAGATCATGTGCTCGGCGTGCGTCACGGCGCCCACGTTCTCCATGGCGCCCGCGTTGAACTCGGGGACGAAGGCCTGGTCGTACTTCACGAACGGATAAGGGAAGTCGAAGTACTCGTCGTAGAACGCGAAGCCCTGCTTCGTGACCGTGAAGATCTCCTCGGGATCGATGTGCTTCGTGAGAGCTTGCCGGCAGAGGATCCTGAGAGGGACCGTGCCCGCCTGATCCTTGTAGACCGCGAACTCCCCCGCGATCACGGCCATGAGATACGTCGAGAAAGGCTTCGTCTTCTCGTAGAAGTGCGTCGTCCGGCCGGCCCCTGCGGGCCCTTCGACGGGGCTCAGGACAGGCTTCGCTTCGAGCTCGCGGCCGTTCGCCACGACGACCCAGCTCCCGGGCGCGGTCACGGAGACCGTGTAGGTCGCCTTCAAGTCCGGCTGGTCGAAGCACGGGAAGAGCTGGTGAGCGTTGAACGGCTCGAAGTCGGAGAAGGCGTACTCTCTCCCGTCCTCCGGGTCGTTGAAGTGATGGAAGCCGCTCCCCGTGTGGCTGTAGTCGTTCTCGTACTCGACCGTCGCCTCGTTCTTCCGCGCGAGGAGCTCCGCCGGGAGAGCGATCCGGTGCTTGTTCCACTCCGGCGCCTCGACCCGGCTCCCGTTGACCGTGAGCGAGCGGATCGTCTTCCCCGTGAAGTCGATCCAGAGGCCCGAGGTCGGCCCCGCGACGTCGAAGCTCGCCGTGAGCTTCCCTCGATACGTCTCCGACTTCGCCTGGAGGTCGAGGTGGAGCGTGTAGCCGACGTTCGACACGCGCCGCGCGCGGTCGGTGGCTTCGGCCTGCGTCAGGTTGTCCTTGATCGCGTGCGTGTGGGTCGCCGTCTCGGTGCTCACGGGCTCTCCTCCGGGGGAGAGAGGATATCGCACGCGGCGGGCGCAGGGGACAAGAGCCAGGGCCAACGGCTACCGTCGATCGCCCTCTCGTGCCCGGCCACCAAGTTTGCCGAGTGGTGCCGTGAGCGAGCGAAGCTCGTCGCCGGGAGAAAACCGCCCAACCGAGATCGGGTCGGCGACGCAACGCGTCCGCGCGTCGCTCGAGCGGCCCATCCGCGCCAGCGCAGGGAGCCGCCAGGGCAGCGAAGGCGCCACGGCGGTTCCGTGAGTTGCTATCCTCGCCCCGGCCATGCTCCGGATACGCGCGCTCAAGACCACCACGGGCTACCTCGAGAACGCTCCCGTGGAGCTCTCGGACGGCCTCACGTGCGTGATCGGCGCTCGAGGGACGTGCAAGTCGACCCTCGTCGAGACGATTCGCTTCGTGCTCGACTGCGACAAGAAGCGCATCGCTCTCCTCCTCGGGAAGCGCGAGGACGCCTTCCTCGGAGACGACACGCCGGCGGTCTTCGGGCTCGTCAAGGCGACGCTCGGCTCCGGCACCGCGACCTGCGAGCTCGACGACGGCGGGCCGCTCACGGTCACGCGGGACGCCGAGACCGATCCGGTCGTCATGAGAGACGGGATCCGCGAGCTCGCCCCGACCGTGCTCGACCGCGTCGAGATCTACTCCCAGGGAGACCTCCAGCGGATCGCCGAGGACGGAGCGCGGCGGCTCGAGCTCGTGGACCGGCCGAACCGCGTGAAGATCGGCGAGCTCCTCTCGGCGCGGCGAGAGGCGGCGCAAGCGCTCCGCGAGATCGGGACGAAGCTCCGCGCGACGCGCGCCCAGATCGAGGCGAGGGCCGCCGACCTGAAGACGCTCGCGGGCCTCGACGAGCAGCTCGCTCTCCTCCAGGGGAAGCGGCCGGCGCTCTCTCCCGCGCTCGACAAGGAGAGGCAGGAGTACCACAAGAGGCGCGCTGTCTTGAAGACGGCCGACGAGCTCCTCGCGCGGCGCGACGAGATCCTCGACTTCCTGAGAGACCTGGGAGACGACGAGGACGAGCTCCGGACCGCCGTGAGCGATCTGCGCTCGATGGACGCCCAGGGTGCTCCGGCTCTCGCGACCTTGCTCGCCTCGTTCGCCGACCTCCTCGCGAGCTCGCGCACGGGAGCCGAGGCCCAGACGGGCGCGGACGCCCAGGCTCTCTTGCAGAAGATCAAGGCCTCCTTCGAGGAGCGCGACCAGGCTTACACGAAGCTCCAGCAGGAGCAGGAGAACGTCTCGGACTCCCTGAAAGCCGAGGACCGGCTCCGCCAGCAGGTCGCCCAGTTGAACGAGGCGGCCGCCGAGCTCGAGAAGCTCCGCTCGAAGGAGCAGGAGCTCCTCGAGGCGCGGAAGAAGAAACGGCAGGACATCGCGAAGGCCGGCGACGCCGTCTACGCCCTCCGCCGCCGGGAAGTCGAGGAGATCAACAAGCGCTTCGAGGGAGTCATCGCGCTCTCGCTGACGCAAGGTTCGTGGGAGGCGTCGCGAAGGCCGTCCAGAACCTCTCGAAGGGGCAGATGGCGACGGCTCTCCTCCCGCTCGTCCTGCGCGAGGCTCCTTACCCGCTCATCTTCGACCAGCCCGAGGACGACCTCGACAACCGCTTCGTCTACCAGACGCTCGTCTCCCGGATCCGCGAGCTCAAGACGTCGCGCCAGCTCGTCTTCGTGACCCACAACGCGAACATCCCGGTCCTCGGAGACGCGGACCGCGTGATCGTCATGCAGATGGACAGCCCCGTGAAGGCGGGCGCGCCGATCGTCGGGCCCGTCGACGACGTGAAGGACCACATCCTCGGCCTCCTCGAGGGCGGAGCCGAGGCCTTCAAGGAGAGAAAGAAGCGCTACGGGAAGCTCGTGAAGTAGTGAGGCCCGAGGACTTCTTCGATTACCTCGCTCTCGGGAAGATCGCGCAGAATCCCTGGGAGATCGTGCGCTTCCGAAAGGCGCAGGCGCCGGGGAGGACGCTCGAGGTGAGGTTCAAGGACGGCCCGCCCCTGTTCCTGAGAGGCGGCCTCTCCGACTTCCACATGTTCCACCGGATCTTCCTGAGAGACGAGTACCGCCTCGCGGGCGCGAAGCCGGGAGAGTGGGAGTGCGTGGTCGATATCGGCGCGAACGCCGGGATCTTCTCGACCCGCGTCTCCGGCGTCGCGCGGCGCGTCCTCTCCTACGAGCCGGTCCCCTCGCACTTCGAGCAGCTCTCGAGGAACACCTCGCGGCGAGCGAACGTCACGGCGGTCCCGAAGGCCGTCTCGGGGGAGCGCGGGACGCTCCGGATCTACCGCCCTCTCGCCGAGAGCCGGAGCGGAGCTCACTCGTCCTACCTCGAGAACCAGGGCCTCTCGCCGGACGCGTTCGACGAGGCCGAGGCCGTCACGCTCGACGACGTCTTCTCGGAGCACGGCATCTCTCGCTGCGATCTCTTGAAGCTCGATGTCGAGGGAGCGGAATACGAGATCCTCCATGCCGCGAGCGACGAGACCCTGTCGAAGGTCCGCGCGATCCACGGCGAGTACCACGACGTCCGCGCCGACGACCCGAGGACGAGGATCGATGCCTTCCGCGCCTTCCTCGAAGGAAAGGGCTTCGAGGCCGAGGCCGTTCCTCACCGGAGGAAGCCGAACCACGGGATGATCTTCGCTCGCCGGCGCGATTGAGCTAGGATTCCTCGCACTGCGGGACGCACGGGCCTGCGACATCTCCACCGATCTGTCGGACGCACGGGCCGACGCCAAACGACCGGACACGGGAGAACAGCATGACCCTCGAGCTCGACATGCGGGCGCGGAAGCCCGTCTCGCTCCTCGTCGCTTTCACGGACCTCACGCACTTCCAGGTGGAGTGCGCGCGCACCGGCGACGAGAAGCTCGCCGCGATCATGGACGACTACTACGAGCGCGTCTCGGCTCGCGTCGAGCGCGCGGGCGGGCGCGTCGTGAAGTTCATGGGAGACGCCGCCCTCATCGTCTTCTCCCGGGAAGACGCCGACGCGGGCACCGTCGCTCTCATCGAGCTCAAAGAGGAGATCGACGCTCACATGGAGAAGCTCCGGTGGCAGTCGCGGCTCATCGTGAAAGCGCATGTGGGAGAGGTCGTCGCGGGCCCCTACGGCGCGAAGGGCGAGAAGCGCTTCGACCTCCTCGGGAGAGAGGTCAACGTCGCGGCGACGCTCCTCTCGCGGTCCTTCGCGATCTCGGTCGACGCCTTCCGGAAGCTCTCCCCCGAGACGAGGAAGCGCTTCAAGAAGCACACGCCGCCGGTGACTTACATCCCGCTCGACGCTCGCCGTCCCTGAGCGCGCGGCTAGGCTCTCTCCGGCAACAGAAGAAACGAATCACCGCAGAGGCGCATGAGGACGCAGAGTCTCGCAGAGGAAAAGAGTCGGAGTCGTTCTCTGCGTACCTCTGCGCGCTCAGCGCCTCCGCGGTTCTTGTTGTTCAAGACCGAGCCTAGCCGGCGAGGATCGAGACGTCCTCCGCGACCTCGTCCATGTTCTTGTAGCGGGC